>CAMCDQ010000019.1 GCA_945873505.1 Chitinophaga pinensis | reverse complement strand
AATAAGAAAAGAATCAATATTGTTTTTTTCATTTAAATAGTTTTTAAAATACTAAATTAAGAAATAAATCCCGAACCAACTAATTCGTCCTCTAAATACCATGCAACAAATTGCCCTTCTGTAATTGCGGATTGCGCTTCTTCAAATTGAACGTACATTCCACTTTCAAATTGATGTAAAATTGCTTTTTGCAAAGGTTGTCGGTACCGAATTCGAGCCATTACAGCAAACGTTTCTCCATTGGCTAAAGCCAAATCTTCGCGAATCCAGTGAATTTCAGATTTTTCAATGAACAATGCTTTTTTGAATAATCCAGGATGTACTTTTCCCAAACCAGTATAAATTGTATTAGTTTCAACATTCGTAGCGATAATAAACAAAGGATCTTTTGTCCCACCAACATTCAATCCTTTGCGTTGTCCTGTTGTAAAATAATGTGCACCTTGATGCTTTCCAACCACTTTTCCCATTTCAGGGTTGTATGGAATATTTCGAGCTTCAGCAGCTAATTCTTCTTCGATTGAATTAAAGTGTAATTCTTGATTATTATAAACCAAGTCGGATTTATCAATTTGAACTATCAATCCTTCTTTTTGTTGTAATTTTTGTTGTAAAAACTCTGGTAATCTCACTTTTCCAATGAAACATAATCCTTGCGAATCTTTCTTTTCGGCTGTAACCAATTCCATTTGAGTTGCAATTTCACGAACTTCTGGCTTGGTTAATTCCCCAATTGGAAACAAAGATTTAGATAATTGTTCCTGCGACAATTGACATAAAAAATACGATTGATCTTTATTATTATCAGCGCCAGTAAGCAATTGAAATACTTTTTTACCATTAACTTCGGTTTCTCCTTTTCTGCAATAATGTCCCGTTGCAACAAAATCGGCACCAAGACTTAAAGCGATTTTCATAAAAACATCAAATTTAATTTCTCGATTGCACAAAACATCAGGATTTGGGGTTCTTCCTTTTTCATATTCGTTGAACATATAATCAACGATTTTCTCTTTGTATTGTTCACTTAAATCAATAGTTTGAAAAGGAATTCCTAATTTTTCGGCTACCAAAAGTGCGTCATTACTGTCTTCAAGCCACGGACATTCATTAGAGATTGTAACAGAATCATCGTGCCAATTTTTCATAAAAAGTCCAATGACTTCATATCCTTGTTGTTGCAACAAATAGGCCGCAACACTTGAATCAACACCACCAGAAAGTCCAACTACTACACGCTTCATTTGTATTTTTTTGAAAGATTTAAAACCTAAAAAAGGTATGTAAAGATACCATAAATTTTAGTTTTTCAAAGGTGGTATTCTTGTGAATTTTAATTCAACTATTCCTCTTTTCTAATTGCTTCTCGTTTTTGGAATTTTTTTCGAGGTGTATTGAAATTGTCTTTACTTACTAATTTTCCGTTTTCATAGAACAACCAAATTCCAACTTTTTTTCCTTGCTTGAACATTCCTTTTGCTACGACTAATCCATCAGGACCTTTGAAAGTAGAAACGCCATTAATTTCGCCATTTACATAAAATGAATCCTCAAGTAAAACACCATTTTCAGCGATTTTTTTATAAGCTCCTTCCTTGATTCCGTTTTTATAATTGGTCAATTCTGCCACTTTTCCAGAAGGAAAATTAATTGTTTTTAAACCTTCTAATTTTCCGTTTTTGTAGTTTTCTAAAGTCATAATTATTTTTGAAGCTTCATGATAATACGTCCAAGTCCCTTCGTGAATTTTATTTATCACTTTTCCTTCGCTTACTTTATTTTTCTTTTGATCGTAAAAAATAGTGTATGCCGAATTGTCTTTGCTATTAAATTCGCGGGTCGCCATTATCGATGAAGCTTTAGAATCTTCAAAATAAGTAAACAAACCTATTTCCTTTCCGTGTTCAAAAGTACCTTCATATCGAGGACGTTTTGATTCTTCATAAACACCTTTCCAAACGCCATTTTTCTTACCGTTTTCATCTAATTTATTAAAATCAGATTGCGCTAAAATAGATGTTGTAAAAATAAATGCAAATACTATCAATAATTGTTTCATAACTAAAGGATAAATTATAAACTTATAAACTCAAAATTATATTTTTTATTTTATCAAAAAATAAGCCGTTTATTAAAAAAGCACCCGTTTAGAGTGCTTTAAAATTTATTTTTTCTTTTGCTGTGCCTTTTGAGCTTCAGCTTGTTCCATAATTTCTTGCATTTTTTGTTGAAACTTACCTAACTTTTTGGGCTCTTTCAATTTGTTCGCTTGAATTTGGGTGTGAATTTTATCATTGTCAACAATATAGTTTTTAATGACTAACATTATTCCAATCGTAATTAAATTGGATATAAAGTTATACAAACTCAATCCAGCCCCATAGCTATTGAAGAAAAATAACATCATTATCGGTGAAAGATAAATCATTATTTTCATTATTTTTGCCATGTCAGGCATTCCTTCTTGTGATGGAGCCGCCATTTGTTGGTCGCCAGAAGTCATTTTCATATAAAAGAAAATCGCAATTGAAGCTAATATCGGAAACAAACTAATATGACTTCCATAAAATGGAATGTTGAAGGGTAATTTTGCAATTTCATCAAACGAAGATAAATCGTCAGCCCAAAGGAATCCTTTTTGTCTTAATTCAAATGCTGATGGGAAAAACTGAAATGACGCATACATAAAAGGCAACTGAATTAATGCAGGAATACAACCAGCCATAGGATTTACTCCCGCTTTATTGTATAATTTCATAGTTTCTTGTTGCTTTTTCGCTGGCTCTTTTTTGTATTTCTCCCCCAATTCTGTAATTTCAGGTCGCAATACTTTCATTTTTGCTTGAGATAAAAACGACTTGTACGTAATAGGCGACATTGCAATTTTTATAAGAATTGTGAATAAAATAATTGCAATTCCATAAGAAATATAAGAGCTTAAAAATCCGAACAATGGAATGAAAATAAATTTATTTATCCATCCAAAAATCCCCCAACCTAATGGAATTATTTGCTCAATGTTTTTATCGTAAACCTTTAAAGTTTTATAATCTGAAGGTCCAAAATACAAACTCATTTTATAGTTTACTTCTCCGTTTGCAAACGCCAAAGGCACGTTAGCATTGAATTGTTTGATGAAAATTGTATCTTTATTTTCGTCAACAACTAAATTGTTAGATTTTAAAACCGCTTTCGCAAATGGCGTTTCGGTTAATAAAATTGTAGAGAAGAAATGTTGTTTGAAAGCAATGAATTTAACATTTTCCAGTGTTTCTTCTTGGTTGTTTCCATCACTAACATTATTGAATTTTTCGTCGTCATATTCATAATTAAGTAAGGTATATCTATTTTCATAAGAAATACTTTTCTCTGTTCTGAAAGTTTTCAAATCCCATTCTAAATCCAACGGTTTATTCGTATTCAACACTTTATTTAAACCTTGTGAACGAAGATCAAAACCAATCATATAATCGTTTGGTTTCAATGTATATTGGTATTCCAAAAACTCATTTGCGCCAGCTTTCAAACGCATCGTTAGAATTTGATTGACACCAACTTTAGTTAATGTTGGTTCAAAAAATAACTCTTTCGTGTTTAATGTATGATTGTCGTTGGTAACTAATTGAATGTTTAAATTGGAATTATTGTCTTTAATCAATTCAACTAATTCTCCAGAACCTTTCTTGATTTTTTCAAAATTTTTCAAAATTGCTTCAACAATATAACCTCCTTTATTCGCGATTTTAATGCGAACGAATTCATTTTCAATTGTTGTAACCGTATCTTTTGCAGAGGGTAATGTTGCAGAATAAGCAAAATTTCCTAAAGATTTTTTAAGTTTTGCCATTTGCAATGTATCGCCAACAGTTGCAGCATCAGCAGAAATTACGGCTTGTTTCGCAACGACTTGCTTTGATTTCTCAGCTGCAACAACTTGTTCCTTTTTTGCTTTTTCGGCAGCAACTTGTTCCTTTGATGGTTGATTTTGATACATCATCCAAATCAAAATTCCAAAAATTAAAACGAAGCCAATGATTGAATTGAGGTCTAATTTCTTATCTTCCATTATATAGAATTACTATTAATTTATTTTTTTATTAAGCGAAAATACTATTTTTTTTTCGCTTTAACGGTTGCTGCAACAAAACTCACAAAAAGTGGGTGTGGATTATCAACCATACTTTTGTATTCTGGGTGGTATTGAACTCCAATAAAAAACGGATGGTTTTCTATCTCTACAATTTCTACCAATCCTGTATCTGGATTGACTCCCGAAGCTCTTAATCCTGCTTTTTCCAATGCTTCAAGATAGTCACTATTAAATTCGTAACGATGACGATGGCGTTCTAAAATACTGGTTTTACCATATATTTTGTGTGCCAAAGTATTTTCTTTAATATCACATTTCCATGCGCCAAGACGCATTGTTCCTCCTTTATCGGTAATGGTTTTTTGTTCTTCCATCAAATCAATAACTGGATTAGAAGTACCTTCATCCATCTCGGTAGAATTAGCATCTTTTAATCCTAAAATAGTTCTTGAATATTCTATAACTGCCATTTGCATTCCCAAACAAATTCCTAAAAATGGAATGTTATTTTCTCTTACATACCGAACGGTTTCTATTTTTCCTTCGATTCCACGACCTCCAAAACCTGGCGCCACGAGAATTCCGTCTAAATCTTTAAATTTTTCATTTACATTGGAAGCATCCAAATATTCCGAATGAATGGAAACCACATTAACTTTTGTTTCATTTGTAGCTCCAGCGTGAATAAATGCTTCTAAAATGGACTTGTAAGAATCTTGCAATTCTACATATTTCCCAACCAAACCAATATTTACAGTATGTTTTGGATTTTTTAATCTGCGTAAAAAAGTATTCCAGCTTTTTAAATCTGGAACTGATTTTATAGGAAAATCTAGTTTCTTCAAAGCCACGACATCAAGACCTTCTTCAAGCATCAAAATGGGCACTTCATAAATAGTTGAAGCATCAATAGATTGTATCACTGCTTCGCGTTTTACGTTGCAAAACAAAGCCAATTTATTTCTTAATTCCTCAGACAATTCATGCTCCGTTCTACAAACTAAAATATCCGCTTTTATACCACTTTCCATCAATGTTTTAACGGAATGTTGTGTTGGTTTTGTTTTTAATTCTCCAGCTGCAGCCAAATAGGGAACCAATGTTAAATGGATAACAAGTCCATTATTTTCACCTAATTCCCATACCAATTGCCGCACCGATTCGATGTAAGGTAAGGATTCAATATCACCAACAGTTCCACCGATTTCAGTGATTACAATATCAAAATTGCCAGAATTACCAAGCAATTGCATTCTTTCTTTGATTTCATTGGTAATATGAGGAACAACTTGTACTGTTTTTCCTAAAAATTCGCCTCTTCGTTCCTTTTCAATTACCGACAGATACACTCTTCCTGTAGTAACATTATTGGCTTGTGAAGTGGGAACATTCAAGAAACGCTCGTAATGTCCTAAGTCCAAATCGGTTTCTGCTCCGTCATCTGTAACGTAACATTCTCCGTGTTCATAAGGGTTTAGAGTTCCTGGATCCACATTGATATACGGATCAAATTTTTGAATTGTAGTGCGATATCCTCTTGCTTGCAATAATTTTGCTAAAGAAGCTGCGATAATTCCTTTTCCTAAAGAAGAAGTAACTCCGCCAGTAACAAAAATATATTTCGTTTGAGCCATTGTATAGTGTGTTGTTGTTGTATAAAAAACTTGGCAAAAGTACGAAAATAATTAGATAATGTGACAATTTAAATAATAGATAATTAAAAAAGATAGTCGAAAATTATAACCCAATAATTCTATTATTTTCCCCATTTATGGCTTAGGATATTTCTTTCTAATGTTTCGAATTAATTCTTCCAACCCGTTTAATTTCAACTCATAGACCAACTGCAATTGTTCGCCTAATTGTCCTTTTGGGAAACCTTTATTGCTGTACCAAACCACATAATATTCAGGCAAATCAATTAAATGCCAACCTTCATATTTGCCGAAAGGCATTTTTGTATGTGCTAAAGCAATAAGCTGTTTTTGGTTTTCGTCCAAAATTAATTCCAATTAAAAGTAATCACTTTCTTGATATCTGGGTGCAAACTATAATGAACTGGGCAAGTCATTGCGGTACGTTCTAAAATAGTTTTGGTTTTATCATCGAGAACTGCAGTAAAATTAAAAACAACATGAATTTCAGAAATTCTTCTTGGTTCGGCTGCCATAACTTTTGTAATTTCAGCAGTAGAAAGAGAAAGATCGACATTCATTTCCGCTGCTTTAATTCCCATTACGGTAAACATACAACTCCCTAAACCATTGGCAACGGTATCTGTGGGTGAAAAAGCAGCTCCTTTTCCATTGTTGTCAATTGGTGCATCCGAAATAATTTCTGATCCCGATTGAATATGAATTGAGGAAGTTCGTAATTCTCCTAAATAAGTGATTTTTGAAGTCATTATTCTGCTTGTTTTATGGTTAAATCGGTGTCGTAATACAATATATAAATCCCTTTATTGCTATAACTTTCCGAACTATTTTTAATATAAATAAATTTGTTTTCAATTTGTTCTGTAGCAACATTTTCAAATGTTACTTGATAATTTTTATCTTGAGACAATCGTAATAAGGTGTCAAATGTCAAATCAAAGCCACGAATTGCGAATTGATTTGGGAATATTTTATTCGCTTTTTTGAAATTATTTCTAAAAATATCAGCTTCTGGCGAAAGGTTTTCCCGAACAATTGAAGGATATAACATTTTTAATTTTATCAAACGAGTCATATCAATTTCATCAAAATCCAACGTTGGATTGGCTTCTAAAATTACCAATTGCACTTGATATTCTGGCAATAAAGCCAACATCGCATTGGTTGTAGCCAAAATCACTCCTGTTTTTTGAGAATCTAAAATGACATAATTCATTTTGTTTTTTGAGAACAATTTTTTCAAACTGTCTTTGGCAATGCTTCCCTTTTCATTGAAACCAACTATTTTAATTCCTTTTTTACTTTTGATAAAGAAATCTTTCAAAGTAGTTTTTTTAGCATCGATTACGGCAACTATATTTCCGTTTTTTTTATAAATATAATCTAACATTGCTGCCTTAGAATCGTCATTTGAAGGCATCGATTGGTATAAATTAGAAAATGATTTACCCATTTCTTTTGATAAAGGCGAAATCACAGGAACGTTGTTCGAGCTAACTAATTCGACTAATTTTTCAACATTTGTTTGATAAAAAGGACCGATAATAGCATCTGCATTTTGAAGATTATTTTGCTGTACTAAACCTTGAATAGCTGATGAATTCTTAGTTTCTTTGGAATCTAAAATTCTAATATTAACATTCAAACCGATAACTTTTGCAGAATCAATTGCCATCAAAACGCCTGAATAAAAGTCCAAAGTCATGTTCAGAAATTTGTCTTTTTTCAATTTGGAAGCAACCGAATTCAAACTATCATTTTCGATTTTTGAGATATTAAATGGCAATAACAAAACCAATTCTTTGGCATTTTGAGAAGTACTACTTTTTGTTAATTTAGCAACTACTTTATTCGATTTTGCAACGTCCTCAATTTTTATAGTTTTAGACGCTACAACTACTTTTGGTTGTTCTTTTGAAACGAATTTATCTGTTGTTCCGCTCACAATTAGCTTAAAACCAATTGGTAAACCCGAAACAATTTCTGGATTTAATTGCTCCAATTGTTCCACAGTCAATCCGTATTTATTTGCAATAGCATATTTAGTTTCTTTTGGTAAAACTTCGTGATACATAATTTTATAAGATGCATTTACAGCAGTTTTAACACCTGGTTTCAATACAGATTTTGATGGAATAACAAGTATTTGACCCATTTTCAAACCTTCCTTTAAAGCGTCTTTATTGGCAGTTTCTAAATCTTCAACCGAAACAGCATACAATTTTGAAATACTATAAACCGTTTCTTTTGCAAGAACTTCATGTGTTTTTGGATTGTCTTTTGAAACAGGAATCAACAACACCGAATTCAATTGAACTCCACTTTGAGCATCCGGATTTAAATTATAAATATCTAAAGGTGTAACATTATATTTCAAAGCAATTTGCGTAATCGTTTCTCCTTTGAGAACGGTATGTTTGGTATAATTCTGCCCAAAAAGTGACATTGTAAAAATCAAAACAAGAATGTAAATTACTCTTTTAAACATAGCTATAATTTTAAAAATTCAATTGCAATAGTTCTATTCCCACTCAATAGTTGCTGGTGGTTTCGAGCTAATATCATAAACGACTCTGTTTACACCTGGCACTTTATTGATAATATCATTGGAAACTTTCATCAAGAAATCGTACGGTAAATGTACCCAATCTGCAGTCATTCCATCGGTTGATTCCACTGCGCGAAGTGCCACCACTTTTTCATAGGTACGCTCATCGCCCATTACTCCCACACTATTCACTGGAAGTAAAATTGCGCCCGCTTGCCAAACTTTGTCATACAATCCCCAAGATCTCAAACCGTCAATAAAAACGGCATCAACTTCTTGCAAGATACGAACTTTTTCGGGTGTAATATCTCCCAAAATACGAATTGACAATCCTGGTCCTGGAAAAGGATGTCTTCCTAATAATGCCGAATCAATTCCCAAGGTCGCTCCCACTCTACGCACTTCATCTTTGAACAACATTCGAAGTGGTTCTACGATTTTCAATTTCATGTAATCTGGTAAACCTCCCACATTGTGATGCGACTTGATTGTCGCAGAAGGTCCTTTCACAGAAACCGACTCGATAACATCAGGATAAATAGTTCCTTGAGCCAACCATTTTACGTTTTCAATTCGGTGCGATTCATCATCAAAAACTTCAATGAAAACTCTACCGATTGCTTTTCTTTTTAATTCTGGGTCTTCAATTCCTGCTAAAGCGTCCAAAAAGCGTGCCGAGGCATCCACTCCTTTTACATTTAAACCCATTCCTTTATATTGTTCCAAAACTTGCTCAAATTCATTTTTTCGCAACAAACCATTATTAACGAAAATGCAATATAGGTTTTCACCAATGGCTTTGTGCAATAAAACTGCCGCTACGGTTGAATCTACACCGCCTGAAAGTCCCAAAACTACTTTGTCATTTTGAACTTTTACTTTTAATTCTGCTACCATATCTTCAACGAAAGCATTTGGTGTAAAGGTTTGAGGTACATCGGCAATTTTCACTAAGAAATTCTCCAACATTTGTTTCCCATCTGTAGAATGAAAAACCTCTGGATGGTACTGAATTGCATAGGTAGTTTCACCTTCAATTTTATAGGCTGCAAATTCCACATCGTGCGTACTTGCTAACTTTATTCCATTGGTAGGCAATGCTTTAACGCTGTCGCTATGGCTCATCCAAACTTGAGAATTTTCAGAAACTCCATCGAAAAAAACTTCATTTTCTTTGATAAAAGACAAATTGGCTCTACCGTATTCTCTGGTGTTGGAAGCCGCAACTTCGCCACCACTAAAATGGGCTAAATATTGCGCTCCGTAACAAACGGCAAGCAAAGGTAATTTGCCTCTAATTTGGGATAAATCTGGGTGTGGCGCATCTTCTCCGCGAACAGAGAATGGGCTTCCACCAAGAATTACGGCTTTATAACTTGATAAATCACTCGGAATGTGATTGTAGGGAAAGATTTCGCAGAATATGTTTAACTCGCGAACTCTTCTTGCAATAAGTTGTGTGTATTGCGATCCGAAATCTAAAATAAGTACGTTGTGTTGCATGCGCAAAATTACTTTTAAAAATCGGAACTGAAAAATGGAATTTTGATATTTTACAAATTATTTTCATTTGAATTCAAATACTTTTTTTACAAAAAAATCGTTACACTTTTAATATCACTGCAAAACCCAAAAAATAAATTATTTTTGTAGATGCATTTAAAAAAAAGATGCAAATTTGTACACTTACTAAATTAAAATTATCGCTATGTTTTTAAACTTTTTGCTTCAAGCCGCCAATCCTATTGCTGACACTCTTGCAAATAAAGCGGCAAATCCCGAAATGAATGTTAGTGTGACTGATAGCGTTTCCTATTTGGATTTTTTGCTGAAAGGTGGAATTATGATTATTCCAATTATTTTGCTGCTTTTCTTTTGTATTTATGTAATTATTGAAAGGTATTTATCTATCAAAAAAGCGACTAAACAAGATGCGAATTTGATTAATGATGTAAAAATGCAGTTGAAATCAGGCAAATTAGACAATGCAATTATGATGTGTAGTCGAGAAAATACGGCTTATGGAAATATTATGAAAAGTGGCATTTCAATTATTGGAAGACCCATTAGCGAAATTGAATCAGTAATGGAACGCACCGCCAATGTTGAAATTGCAGAAATGGAAAAAGGTTTGGGACATTTAGGATTGATTTCTGGAATTGCACCAATTCTTGGTTTTATAGGAACAATTTCTGGGGTTATAAAAATATTTCATACGATTTCAAATACAGGAAATTTGAATATTCAAACAATTTCTGGTGGTTTATATGAAAAAATGATTAGTAGTGGCGCTGGTCTTGTTGTGGGCGTAGTGGCTTATTCTGCCTATCATTTATTCAATATGATGATTGATAGTTTTTCACTTAAAGTTCAAAAACAGACTTTAGAAATCATTAACGCAATTCAACAACCGTAATATGGCAATTAAAAGAAATAAGCGATTTCACGCAGAAATTCCTACTTCGTCATTGAGCGATATTATGTTCTTTTTGTTTTTGTTTTTTCTAATTATATCTACTTTGGCAAATCCAAATGTGATAAAATTGACCTTACCAAAAGCAGCTTCAAATGAAACTACTAATAAAGATCATATCAGTTTGTCGGTAACGGAAGATAAATTGTACTATATTGACAAACAAGAAGTTCCGTTCAATCAATTAGAGCAAACTTTAGCAGAAAAAACTTTGGGTACAAATGATAAAACTGTTGTGGTTCGAGTTCCCGCAGATAACAAAGTTCAAGATTTAGTCGATTTAATGCAAATGGGGGTAAAATTGAAATTGAACTTTGTAATTGCAACTTCTAAATAATTAAAAAATGATGCGAACCTTATTATTAATTGCATTGGGAGGTGGAATTGGAAGTGTTTTCCGATATTTAACCACTGTTTTAGTGCAAAAATACTATGCTTCCGTATTTCCAATCGCAACTTTAATTACGAATGTTTTGGGTTGTTTCCTGATTGGAATTGCCATGAGTTTATTAGAAAAAAATGACTTGGTAAATTCCAATTTAAAGTGGTTTTTTATAACTGGATTTTGTGGCGGCTACACTACATTTTCAACTTTTGGACTTGAGAATATCAATTTACTACAAAACAATAATTCTGGTTTGGCTTTTATTTATATTGGTTTAAGCATAATCACTGGGTTATTTGCCGTTTGGTTGGGACTAATTATTGCAAAATAAAATTGTAAGAACGTGTTAAATTGTTTCTATTTTGTGAAAAAAATGTAACTTCGCACCCTATGAAAAATTTTGACATCCAAACGATAAAGTCGCTTTTAGCTACACCAAAAAAAATTGTAATTATTCCGCATCGTAATCCGGATGGGGATGCAATGGGTTCTACTTTGGGTTTATACCATTTTTTATTAAAATTAAATCACCAAGTACTTGTAATTTCACCAAATGAATTTCCTGAGTTTTTGGACTGGCTTCCTGGTTCAGAAACCGTTTTGACGTATGAAAAACACAAAGACGAAACCACAAAAATTCTTCAAGAAGCAGAATTACTTTTTACTTTAGATTTCAATGCGCTGCATCGCGTTGGGGAAATGGAAACTATTTTAAAAGAACTGACCGCACCTTACATAATGATAGATCACCATCAAAAACCAGATGATTATGCAGAATTTATTTATTCTGATACGCAATTTGGTTCTACTTGTGAAATGGTTTACAATTTCATTGAATTATTAAATCAAACTCATTTATTAGACAAAACAATTGCAACTTGCATTTATACCGGAATTCTTACTGATTCTGGTTTGTTTCGATTTCCAAAAACAACAGGTAAAACACATCGAATTGTAGCAAGTTTGATAGATTTAGGCGTTGAAAACTCATTAATTCCTAATTTATTATTTGACAATAATTCCTACAATCGTTTGCAATTATTAGGCAAAGCGTTGCAAAATATGAAAGTGATGTCAGAATTTAATACTTCCTTTATCACGCTATCTCAAGCAGAATTAGATAGTTTTGAACACGTTAAAGGCGATACAGAAGGAATTGTAAATTATGGATTAACGATTAAAGGTATTATTTTTACAGCCCTTTTTATCGAAAATAAAGAAGAGAAAATCATAAAAATATCGTTCCGTTCCCAAGGCGATTTTGATGTCAACCAATTTGCAAGAGACAACTTTAGCGGAGGTGGACATATCAATGCTGCTGGGGGAAAATCGGAATTATCATTGGAAGAAACTATCAAAAAATTTGAAGGTTTGGTAACTCAAAATTTAAAACTAAATGAAATTATTTAAGCAATTACTACTTCTAATTATTGGAGTATTTACTATTTTGAGTTGTAGCCAACAAAAAGCGAGAAGACCAATTTCACAATCGTCGGGGACTTTTATGAAGGAATCTGCCGAGCGCAATAAAAAACTGGTTGCAACCGAAGAAGCGAAGATTGACTCTATCATAAAAAGCAATCCCGAAATGAACTATATCGCTTCCACAAAAGGATATTGGTATTATTATGAAAGCAAAAATGAATTGGATACTTTGCGACCTAAAAAAGGTGATATTGCCTATTTTGATTATGAAATCAAAGATTTAAAAGGAAATATTATCTATTCCGATGTAGAATTAAAACCACAAGAATACCACGTTGATAAAGAGCAAAAGATAATGATTGGGTTGCGTCACGGAATAAAATTAATGCACAAAAAGGAAAAAATAACCTTTCTTTTCCCTTCTCATGTAGCCTACGGTTATCACGGTGACGAGCGAAGAATTGGAACAAATGAACCCATTATTTGCACCGTTACCTTAAATGATTTTAAGCCTGAAAGTAAAGTAATAACTGAATAAATAGTAATTAAAATGAAAAAAAGAATACTTTTATTGTTAATCGTCATAGCAACATTTATTTCTTGCAAAGATGCCCATAGCAATTTAAAAGACGGATTATATGCTGAAATTGCAACTAATAAAGGTACGATATTAGTACAATTAGAATTTGAGAAAACACCTATAACTGTTGCCAACTTTGTAACATTGGCAGAAGGAAATAATACCTATGTAAATGTGCAATTCAAAGGAAAACGATTTTACAATAACCTAAAATTTCACAGAGTAATTCCTGATTTTATGATTCAAGGTGGCGACCCTTTGGGTGACGGAACTGGAGATACCGGTTACAAATTTAAAGATGAAATTTGCGATTTAAAATTTGATACCGGTGGATTATTAGCAATGGCAAATTCTGGTCCTTCAACGAATAGTAGTCAGTTTTTTATCACTCACAAAGAAACACCTTGGTTGAATGGATTGCATACTATTTTCGGTCATGTGGTAGAAAATGGAATGGAAACTGTGAATGCGATCGTTCAAAATGACGATATAAAATCCATTTCAATTATAAGAAAAGGAGAAGCCGCAAAGAAATTTGATGCCATTAAAGTATTTAGTAATTTCTTTGCTAACGAAGCTGAAAATTTGAAAAACCAAGCTAAAATTGAAGCTGAAAATAACAAAGTTTACATCGAAAAATACAAACCCATAATCGAAGCTAAAGCAGCTTCTTTTGCTGCATTGAAAGCAACTTCTGTTACTACAAAAAGTGGTTTGCAATTTAAAATTATTAAAAAAGGAAGTGGCAAAAAACCAGTAAATGGAGCATCAATTTACATTCATTACGCAGGTTTTTTAGAAGATGGGAATTTATTTGATACAAGCATTGAAGCAATTGCAAATGCGTTTGGAAAATATGACCAACGAAGAGCTGATGCGAATCAATATATACCAATTCCTTTTCAAGCGGGTAAAAAAGAAGGTATGATTCAAGGTTTTATTGAAGGTATTGAAAACCTATCTTTTGGAGACAAGGCAATTTTATTTATTCCTTCTCATTTGGGTTACGGTGAAGCTGGAGCTGGCGGAGTAATTCCACCAAATGCCAATATCATATTTGAAATAGAATTGTTAGAAAATATGCCTAAATAAAAAATAACGAATTGGGAATAAACCTGAAATCCCAGCATAACGCAAATAAGTAAGGAGCTTTTAAACTAAATAAAATGAAATTTAAAGTATTGTTTTTATTGTTCTTTGGAATAACCACCTCGATTTATTCTCAGAAAACTAAAAAAGTTGTTGCCTCTAAAAAACCAGTTGCAACAGTTCAAAAACTAAATCCAACAACAAACCAAGGGATTTACGCAGAATTTGAAACTACAAAAGGAAAAATCGTAGTGGTATTGGAATACAAAAAAACACCAATAACTGTTGCGAATTTTGTATCATTAATTGAAGGTTCAAACACATTTATAACGGATGAAAAACTAAAAGGAAAACCTTTTTATAACGGATTAAAATTCCATAGAGTTATCAAAGATTTTATGATTCAAGGGGGTGATCCTGCTGGAAATGGTTCTGGAGGTTGTGGTTATAGCTTTAAAGATGAATGTATTCCTGAAATGAAATTTGACAAAGGAGGAATTCTTGCTATGGCAAATTCTGGTCCTGCAACCAATAGCAGTCAGTTTTTCATTACACACAAAGACACGCCTTGGTTAGATGGAAAACACACTATTTTTGGGCATGTTGTAAAAGGAATGGATGTCGTTAATGCAATCGTTCAAGATGATGTAATGCTAAAAGTGACCGTTTCAAGAGTTGGTGCAGAAGCAAAAAAATTCGATGCACCTAAAGTTTTCTCTGATTACTATGCAAATAAAGCGGCTGACGATGCAAAACAAAATGCAGCGCAAGCAGAAGCAAGAAAAGTTTACGATGCAAAATATGCTCCTGTAAAAGCTGCAAAAGTGGCTGAATTAGCAGTAATCAGAGCTACAGCAACAAAATCTGAAACAGGATTAGAATATAAAATTGTTCAAAAAGGAGCTGGTGTAAAACCTGCTGACGGAGCAAATGTTTTTATTCATTATGCTGGTTATCTTGAAGATGGTTCTTTATTTGACAGTAGCTATGAAGAAGTAAATAAACTTTGCGGGAAATTTGATCAAAACAGAGCGTCTCAAAATGGTTACCAACCTTTTCCTTTCCAATACGGTAAAAAAGACGGTTTGATTCCTGGATTTATCGAAGGATTGAACGCAATGTCTTTTGGAGATAAAGCGGTAGTTTTCATCCCTTCAAAATTAGGATATGGCGAAAGAGGTGGAGGAAATGTGATTCCACCAAATGCTAATATCATTTTTGAAATGGAATTATTAGAAGGAATTCCTCCTCCAGTTGCCGCAGAAGCTAAAAAATAATTTAAGTTTATATCAAAAAAAGGTGTTTCGGAAAGCTCTGAAACACCTTTTTTTATTGTGATTTTTTGAAACTAACTTTTGAATTTCCAGTCAAATTCATCTTTATCGTTGATAATAGCACCAATCTCGAATTTTACAACCTCATCAAATTCCGTTTGAAAGATAATCCAATGATCTTCATTGAAATAGTTTTCAAAAGTATCAAATTCTTCTTGTGTGAATTTTGTAATTCCTTTTTGAGCCAATTCTGATTTCACATCACTGATTGTTCTACCAATAATTTTGTTGCCAAACAATTCCATTTCGGCACTTGAAGCCACGATATAACCCATTCTAAAGTCCTCCTCTTTATAGAAAGTCAAACGCATTTTTTGTGTATTGTAGGAAAAAATCACATTGTCATCTTCGTCTTTGTAATTTCTATTTGGTTTCCCATAAAGCGCAATTACATCGTTTTGTTTCATTCCGAATAGGAGTTTATCAATTCCGTTTTTTGGATTTATTTTCATGGTCAATTATAAATTTCGTTACTAATACTGTGCTGCAAAGTTCGGGAAGTTTTTTGAAAGATACACCACATTTCAATGCTTGTTTCTTTTTTTTGAAGCACACGTTTTATTTTCTCTTTCACTATTCCACCTGCCATTCGCTGTATCCACGCCCAAAAGCGTGGGATGCCGCTACTGTCAGGGCTAGAAAGTACATTTTGATTTTCTAACATCCTTCTAAAATTAAATAATAACCAAAAGTTCTGTTTTTATAAAATTTATATTACATTTATAAAAAAATACAAACAGTGTATTTCACCACGAAATAAGATTCTTTTATTTCATGGAACACAACGGCAAACCGTTCGCTTTGCCACGATTAACTCCCTCAAAAAGAATGCGCAGTCCAAGCGACAAATTCAACTGTTGTTGTTTTGTTGCTAATAAAATAGAAAAAATATTGCGAAATAAATCTTCGCCATTACCCAATATTAAATAAATTAAAATGAAAAATAAAATATTAATTTTACTTAGTCTATTAATGATTGTACCATCTTTTGGGCAAAGAATGGTAATTAAAAACGTAAATATCATTCCGATAAATGAAAACACAGTTTTGAAGAACAAAAGTGTTTTGATAGAAAATGGTAAAATCATGAAAATTGTTGACTTTAATAATTTAATTCTTGACAAAACAGAAAAAATTATTGATGCGAAAAATAAATTTTTAATGCCTGGACTTGCAGATATGCACGTTCATCTTCACGAAAAAGAAAGTCTAGACGCTTTGTTTTTGTTAAATATTGCGGCAGGTGTTACACAAATAAGAGTGATGAACTCTGATGTGAATCAAGGAGAATTGAAAAGTAGTTTAAATCAAAAAATTAAACCTACAATCCATTTTAGTTATATTTTCAGTAGAGCAAATACGATTAATCAAATAGATAGCATATTCACTGATATAAAGAAAAATAATCTTGATTTTGTTAAATTATTTTCTGTCAAAGATGAAAATACTTTTAACGAAGTAATGAATCGGGCAAAGCAAGAGAATAAAATTGTTTGCGGCCACTATCCGTCTGGAGTTTCAATTGATAAAGTTTTGAAATCTGGTTTTAAAAGTATTGAACATTTACCTGCGTATTATAAAGATGAAAACATAAATAATTTAGAAGAAAACATAAAACTAACGAAGGAAAATAATGTTTACAATTGCCCAACATTTGATTATTTTGTAACCGTTTTTAATTACCAATACCCGAACGATTATAAAAACAGATTGACTTTTCAAAAAGCACCAAAATCCTACAAAGAAAAATGGGATAAAGCCTTGAAAGCAAAAATTGAAAAGAATGGGGAGAAAAAGTTTTTAGAATTTGGTGAAGATTATAAAGCAACGTTTGAAAAGCAAAAAATGGTCTTTAAAAAACTATATGATACTAATTGTTTATTACTTGTTGGAAGTGATCCATCAGGATTGTTTCAAATGAGTGGATTTACTATGCACGATGAAATGCTATTTTGGTCAACATTAGGAATTGATACTTATACTATTTTAAAATCAGCGACATTAACTCCTGCTGGCTTTTTTGGGGAACAAAATAAATGGGGAAGTGTTGAAGTCAACAAAGATGCTGATTTGATAATTCTAAGCAAAAATCCACTTGAGAATATTGGTAATCTATCAACTATAGAAATCATTATCAAACAAGGTAAAATATATAACCAAAAGGATCTATTGAAATCAATTAAATAAATTCAGATTGAAAAATCAAGTCGCATCCTTGTCATGCTGAACTTGTTTCAGCATCTAGGAAATTAGAATCTGAAATAAATTCAGATTGACAAAGCAGGGTTAAATTCAGATAGAAGAAAAATAGCGTTAGTAAATCACTAAACGTTTGTCATGCTGAACTTGTTTCAGCATCTAAAGAAAATATATGCCAAAAAGAAATTATCATAACTACTGGGTTTACATAGTCACTAACAAGCCAAATGGAACTCTATATATTGGAGTTACAGGAGGCATAGATGATCGAATTGAAAGACATAAAAATAACGAAGGAAGTATTTTTACTGCTAAATACAAATTACATTTACTAGTGTATTATGAAGAATTTCAATACATAGACGCTGCAATTATTCGAGAGAAACAATTAAAAAATTGGCATCGACAATGGAAAATAAATTTAATTGAAACCGAAAATCCAAATTGGAATGACTTATTTGAATTATAAAATAGAATCTGAAATAAATTCAGATTGACAAATCAGGGTTAAATTCAGTTTGACAAATAAAGTCGCATCCTTGTCATGCTGAACTTGTTTCAGCATCTAGGAAGTTAGAATCTGAAATAAATTCAGATTGACAAAACTTGGGTTAAATTCAGTTAGACAAATAAAGTCGCATCCTTGTCATGCTGAACTTGTTTCAGCATCTAAGATGTTAGAATCTGAAATAAATTCAGATTGACAAAGCATAAGTTAACGTTTGACAAAGCATCAGTAAATCTCGAAACAACAAGACAAACTAAAACCTCATCTACTCCACTCCATCATACCGCTCTGGCACTTGTGGATCGTATAATGGGCATTTGAATTCTTCGAGTGCATTTACTAAAACATCCATCGTTTTTCCTTCGGTTCCGTAGCAGTCAATTTTTATGCTTTGAGAAGTGGTACGAACGTGAAATGCGCCTGGACCGTTGTTGTTTTTCCAACTGTTTTCATCTACGCGCTCCCATTTTGAAAACAAAGTATTAATTCGGTTTAGAATCACGGTTGTTGGTAAATCTTCTAAACCTTCAACCAATTCTTCTTCTACGATGGACTCATACACTAAATGGTGATTGAGGTAAATTCCGTCTTGGTAAATCCAAAAAACTAATTCGTACATTGAAGAAAAGTTTAAAGTTTAAAGTTTCTAAAGTTAAAAAGTTGTTGTCAAATTGCTATTAATATTCAAAAACACCATACTCGCTGGTGATTGTCAATCTTTTTGTAGCTGCTGCTGCTACTCTACCCACAATTTGAGCGTCAACATTAAACGATTTTGAAATGGCAATAATGTCATTGGCAACGGCTTCGGGAACATACAATTCCATACGGTGACCGCAATTGAAAACCTGGTACATTTCCTTCCAATCGGTTGCAGATTGCTCCTGAATCAATTGAAATAAAGGCGGTACCGGAAATAAATTGTCCTTGATAATATGTAGGTTTTCTACGAAATGCAATATCTTAGTTTGTGCGCCACCACTGCAATGCACCATTCCGTGAATGGAATCTGAATTGTAATTTTCTAGAATTTTCTTGATAATTGGGGCGTAGGTTCTTGTTGGTGACAGTACTAATTTACCCGCATCAATCGGTGAATTTTTCACGGCATCGGTCAACTTTACTTTTCCTGAATAAACCAAATCTTGAGGAACTGCCGCATCAAAACTTTCAGGGTATTTTTGAGCCAAATAGTTGTCAAAAACATCGTGTCGTGCCGACGTTAATCCGTTGCTTCCCATTCCGCCATTGTAGCCTTTTTCGTAACTTGATTGACCAAAAGAAGCCAAACCTACAATAACATCTCCCGCTTTTATATTGGCATTATCAATAACATCGCAGCGTTTCATTCTGGCGGTAACTGTTGAATCTACTATGATGGTGCGTACAATATCGCCAACATCAGCAGTTTCTCCACCAGTGGAATGAATCGTTACGCCGTAGGTTTTCAATTCTGCTATTAATTCTTCTGTTCCATTGATAATTGCCGAAATCACTTCTGAAGTAATTAGGTTTTTATTTCTCCCAATTGTGGAAGATAATAAAATGTTATCGGTAGCGCCAACACACAATAAATCGTCGATATTCATTATTAATGCGTCTTGTGCAATGCCTTTCCAAACAGAAATATCGCCTGTTTCTTTCCAATACATATACGCCAACGAGGATTTTGTTCCTGCTCCGTCAGCGTGCATTATGAGACAATAATCTTCGTCTTGCGTTAAATAATCGGGAATAATTTTACAAAAAGCTTGTGGAAACAAACCCTTGTCAATGTTTTTTATAGCGTTATGAACGTCTTCTTTTGATGCTGAAACACCGCGAAGTGCATACCGTTTGCTTGTATCTGAACTCATTTTTTTGTTGTGTAGTTGTTTGCAAAGATAATCGGAATTTTCGGATGTGAAATTTTCAATTGTTGGAAATATAGAAATATTTATCTTTCTACAATCATAATTTCGACACGGCGGTTGTCTTCTTCCTCTTGCTCTGATTGTTCAGGAATGGGATGAACAGGTTTTGTGGTTCCGAAACCTTTGAAAGTAATTCGCTTTCTATTGATTTTATTTTGAACAAGAAAAACCCAAACTGCTTTAGCTCTAGCTGAAGAAACATCGTATTGTCCGGGGACTGTTTGACAACAAATGTGACCTTGAATTTCTATTTTTAACTTTGGATTGTCATTCATCACGCACAACAATTCATATAAAATAGGTTTTGATTTTGGTAATAGTTTGGGTGAATTGTTATAAAAATAGATGTTTTTGAGTTTGATAATATCACCTACTTTAGACGTTTTCAAAGCTGTATTCAACTCTTCAAGCAAAATAGCTTCTTTTGTTTTAGGAACAGCTTCCTTGATAATTTCATAAACTACGGTAACTTTTCTGTTTTCGGATTGAATTTTTGACTGCTCAAAATCTTTACCGAAGCCTTTGCTTTCGTAATCACTTTTTATTTTTACATTTCTGTCCTTTAAAAAATCATAAACCGATTGCACGCGCTTCCAGGACAAAGTATCATTATAAGTATTGGAACCTTCCCAATCGCAAAAACCATAAACTTTCTGAACCTCAATGTTTTTTGATGTAGCAACCCAATCAACTAATTTTTGATTCGCACCCATATTGATTTCGTATTTATCAAAATCAAAAAAAACTACCAACTTCTCTTGTGCTTTTAAAGTTCCAATGTTAATAAGAAGCAATGCCAATAACAGTTTCGATTTCATCATTTTATTTCGACATTAAAATGTAAGTCTTAATCAAAGTTAAGACATTTTTAGAATATAAAAAAACGAGATTCATTTTGAGGTGAAACGGGTTTATATTTTTATACTTCTCGCCTACTATTTCGTAAACAATAATTCTCTGTACTTTGTCAATGTCCAAATTTCATCGTCAACCAAAAGTTCTAATTTATCGCAGTGGTCTCTGATAATTTCAAAATAAGGTTTTACTTTATTACAATAGGTTTCTGCCATTTCTAGTGCGTCGGTAAGTACATTTGCCTTTCTTCGTGCATCGGTCATTTCCTCAACTTTAGAGTTTATACCTTCGATATGTATAGAAATTTCTTTGATTAAACGGATTTGTTCTTTGGCAATTTTCTCGAAATCGGAACCGAAAATTTCTTTCAAACCTTTTACATTTTCTATCAAGGTATTTTGATACCGAATAGCAGTTGGAATTACGTGATTTTGAGAAATATCTCCCAAAACCCGTCCTTCAATTTGGATTTTCTTAGTGTATTCTTCTAATTCAATTTCGTAACGCGCTTCCACTTCCACGTGATTCATAATTCCCATTTCTGAAAATAAATCCAATGCTTGCTTTGATGCTCTGGCTTTCAATGCTTCAGGAGTAGTTTTAGAATTACTCAATCCTCTTTTTGCTGCTTCAATTTCCCAAGCTTCGCTATAACCATCACCTTCAAAGAGGATTTTCTTTGATACTTTGATGTATTCTCTCAAAATATTGAAAATGGCATCGTCTTTCTTCATTCCTTTTGATTCGATCAAACCATCAACTTCAATTTTGAAATCTTTCAATTGTTTGGCAACAATCGTATTCAAAGTGGTCATTGCATTGGAACAATTTGCAGAAGAACCAACGGCTCTAAACTCAAATTTATTTCCTGTAAAGGCAAATGGTGAGGTTCTATTTCTATCGGTATTATCCAAAAGTACATCTGGAATTTTACCCACTACATTCAATTTTAAATCTGTTTTCTCTTCAGGCGATAATTTACCCGAAGTTACCCCTTCTAATTCTGCTAAAACTTTCGTTAATTGTTCTCCAATAAAAACAGAAATAATTGCTGGCGGCGCTTCATTAGCCCCTAATCTGTGGTCGTTACTGGCGGTTGCAATCGCTCCACGCAATAATGCTTCATAATCATTTACCGCTTTTATAGTATTAATAAAGAAAGTCAAAAACTGCAAATTACTCATTGGCGTTTTACTTGGACTCAATAAATTTACACCTGTATCCGTTGCTAATGACCAGTTGTTGTGTTTTCCAGAACCGTTTACACCCTTAAATGGTTTTTCATGTAACAATACTTTCAAATCATGACGCTCGCCCACTTTGTGCATGACATCCATCAACAAACAGTTGTGATCTACAGCCAAATTTGTTTCTTCAAAAATGGGTGCCAACTCAAATTGATTGGGTGCCACTTCGTTGTGACGTGTTTTTACGGGGATTCCAAGCAACATGCATTCCTGCTCTAAATCTCTCATGAAAGTCAAAGCCCGTGTTGGAATAGACCCAAAATAATGATCGTCCAATTGTTGTCCTTTGGCAGAAGTGTGTCCTATTAATGTTCGTCCTGTCATCATTAAATCGGGACGAGAATTTGCCAATGATTTGTCAATCAAAAAATATTCTTGTTCCCAACCCAAAGTGGCGGTTACTTTCTTTACATTTTTATCAAAATATTTACAAACATCTGTTGCCGCATCGTCCATTGCAGACAAAGCACGCAACAAGGGAATTTTATTGTCTAAAGCTTCGCCTGTGTAGGATATGAAAACGGTGGGAATACACAAAGTCGTACCATATATAAATGCAGGTGAAGTTGGATCCCAAGCAGTATATCCACGAGCTTCGAACGTATTTCTGATTCCTCCATTTGGAAAACTTGAAGCATCAGGTTCTTGTTGCACCAATTGTGCACCACCAAATTTTTCAACTGGGTCACTTCCATCATAGGAGGTTTCAAAAAAAGCATCGTGTTTCTCGGCTGTAGTTCCGGTAAGTGGTTGAAACCAATGTGTATAATGCGTTACGCCTTTTGACAACGCCCATTCTTTCATTCCCATAGCAATATAATCGGCTAATTTTCTATCGATTTTTGTACCAAATTGAACCGCATCTTTAACGGCTTTGTGCGCATCTGAAGTCAAAAACTGCTTCATTGCTTTGTCGTTGAAAACATTAGAACCGAAAATAGTCGATTTTCTATCGGTCTCTTCAAATTTGATTAGACTTCTATTAGAAGCTTCAAATAATGCTTGAAAACGTAAATTTGCCATAAAAATTGATATTAAATTGATTAAATCATTGCTTTTGAATGCAAATATATAAAAATGTCTAATCATTAACTTTAATATATTGTCAAATTAGTCATTTATGACGTTAAAAAATAACTTTTTGGAACTTTACCCCCCTAAAAAATATAATTTTACTAAAAATAATATCTTTATTAAAATTATACCCCCTAATTTTGGGTGCTTACAATTTTTAATTTATTTTTGTATTTTAATTGAAAATTTAATTCCTTTTACCATGGCAAAAATAAAGTTAGAGTACATTTGGTTGGACGGATACGACCCAACCCAAAATTTAAGAAGCAAAACTAAAGTTGAAGAACATGCAAATTTTCAAGGAACTTTAGCTGAAATCGGAAATTGGTCGTTTGACGGTTCCTCAACAAAACAAGCCGAAGGTGGATCTTCAGACTGTTTGTTAGTTCCTGTAGCAATCTACCCAGACCCAACTCGCATTAACGGCTATTTAGTAATGACCGAAGTTATGAATGCCGATGGTACGCCGCACGCTTCAAACGGAAGAGCAACTATTGACGACGACGGAGATTTCTGGTTCGGATTTGAGCAAGAATATTTCATTATGGATACCAAAACTTTATTACCATTAGGATTCCCAATTGGCGGTTACCCAGCTCCACAAGGAATGTACTACTGTTCAGTAGGAGGAAAAAACACTCACGGAAGAGCTTTAGTTGAAGAACATGCAGATTTATGTATCGAAGCTGGAATCAACTTTGAAGGAATTAATCAAGAAGTAGCTTGCGGACAATGGGAATTCCAATTGTTTGCGCAAGGAGCTAAAAAAGCAGGTGACGAAATTTGGGTTGCCCGTTATTTACTAGATCGATTAACCGAAAAGTACGGTTACTATATAGAATACCACCCAAAACCATTGGGAGATACCGATTGGAATGGTTCAGGAATGCACGCTAATTTCTCGAACGAAGTTTTAAGAACGTGTGGAGATCAAGCAACTTATGAAAAAATATGTGAAGCATTCCGACCTGTAACTGCAGAACACATCGCAGTTTACGGAGCTTATAACGATTTACGTTTAACAGGAAAACACGAAACAGCATCGATTCACGATTTCTCTTACGGAGTTTCAGACAGAGGATGTTCCATTCGTATTCCGTTAATGACCGTTCAAAAAGGCTGGAAAGGTTGGTTAGAAGACAGACGACCTGCATCAAATGGCGATCCTTACAAAATTGCTGCACGAATTGTAAAAACTGTAAAATCAGTTCTATAATATACACTACTACACAATTACAACAATCAAAAGTGCTTTCAGAAATGGAGGCACTTTTTTTATTTTGGCGCGCCCCTCGTTTTGGTCATTACGAGCGTAACGCAATGAAGCGAGGCAATCTATTGATAGCAACAGGAAAAACAAGATTAAATTGCTTTGCCACTGATTTAACGGATTAAACAGATTTCCTCAGATTTGATTAACGATTAACCAAATTAACGGTTACGAAGTTCGCCAATTGTTAGAAGCGAGAACGTTACCAGTAATTTTTCGAACACGAAAAAAAACAACCTTTTTCTTGGTAGATTACCAATTTTTGGTAACTTTACTAAAAATAAAAAAATATGGGACGTAACACATCGGTTTCTTTAGGAAACTATTTTGAAAGTTTTGTTGATAATACTATCGCTGAAGGCAGATTTAAGAATGCAAGCGAAGTTATTCGAGCAGGTTTAAGATTATTGGAAGAAGAAGAAAACAAAATAGTTGCTCTTAAGAAAGCAATTAATGAAGGTATTGAAAGTGGATTTGTTGAATATTTTAATCCTAAAGAACATCTTGAATTACTAAAAGCCAAAAAACGAAATGGCTAAATACATTCTTACCAACAAAGCTATTGAAGACTTGTCAAAGATTTGGGATTATACATATGAAGTTTGGTCTGAAAATCAAGCTGACAAATACTATTTTGAGTTATTAGTTGATTGTCAAGAATTGTCTGAAAATCAATCTTTAGGCAAAAATTACATTGAAATAGAAAAAAATATTTTTGGGTTTAAGTCTGGTCAACATCTTATTTTTTATAGAATACAGAATTCAACTAAAATAGAAATTATTAGAATTTTGCACTCAAGAATGGATTTGAAAAATAGAATTCAAGAATAAAAACTACTGGTAACATCGGTTTGCAAAAATGACAGGTTTTAGGCTTAATTTAAAGTTTGTTTTGCTCTTGCAAAGTCAGTGTAACCGAAAGTTTAGGTAACCTTAATCCGCCACTTGATGAAGCTGCGAAACGTTAGAAGATATTTTATTGAAAATAAGTGAAAATCTATACCGACCGCAAGAAAATATAAAAAATATAGTCTAATAATTGATAACTTAAAACAAATAATTATGAAAACTAAAAATTTATTATTCGCAGTACTAATTTGTGCCATTTTACAATGCTTAAATTTGTCAGCCCAAACTACTGTTCAAAAAGTCAATCCATTGCTTTTTTTAAATGGACCAAGTGTTACAGTCTCTACAATAGGTTGTACTTTATCCAATGGGGCTAGTACCACTTGTTATAAAGTTGTTTCAACCAGTACACCATCAGATCATACAATGGGACCCTGGTGTCCAACAAATATTTCCGATAACGCAACTCAAGGCGGTATTTGGTTGCAAAGCGGAAACGTATATAATGTAGATGGGGCATTTATTCAAAATCTTGCTACATTTTATAATAATAGTACTTGGCAAATGTATAATACAACTACAGGCGCTATTACTAGAACATTAACCCAAGCCGACTGCGCCGCTGCAGCAAATCCAAATGTAGGAGTGGCATATCGAAATTATTGTGTAGAATGTTTGCCATCTTATGTTACTGGACTCACACAAACATATGTTTTTCCTGTAACCCCAGTAAAACTTACTGCCTCAACCCCATTTGTTATGGGTCCTGGAGCAACTGGTCTATCGGCTCGGGGCGTTGCTTTCAATGGTGTTCGTTTTGATGCTCCCGCACCAGTAAATGCTATATTAAATGCTTATACCTTAGCTCCTTTTGATGATGCAGGTGGACATATTAACCTAGCGGCAGGATACCACTACCATGCTGCTACTGGACTAACTACAAATATTAATCAATGTGATGGCCATGCACCAATGATAGGTTATGCTTTAGACGGTCACGGCTTATATGCACATGCAAATGAAAATGGTAGTGAACCAACAGATCTAGATGCTTGCTTTGGACATTACGATGGAACAAGAGGTTACCATTACCATGTTGACAAGGCAGGTAATAACAATTTTATTAATTGTATATATGGTGCCTATGTAACTGCTAGTGGAAGTGCTACAAACATTGATGCTGATGGTGATGGATTTTCTTTGTTGAATGATTGTAATGACAATAATGCAGCTGTAAATCCCAATGCGGTCGAAATAAATGGTAATGCCATTGATGAAAATTGCGATGGTATATTTTGTACCTCACTTTCTACTACTGAGAATGAGTTAGTAAAAATAGTAAGTCTCTATCCAAACCCTATGAATGGTGTTTTGAATTTGAATTCGGTATTTCCTATCCAAAAAGTTGAAATCTATGATATGGCTGGAAGATTAATTAATTTAAAAACAGCGCCAGAAAATACAATTAATGTAAGTGATTTAAAATCTGGAAATTACATATTGAAAATTTATACAGAAAAAGGAATTACAAATACTAAAATGATCAAAGAATAACAATTTTTAAGTATCAATTACTTGTAAAAATATAATCATTATAACTTGAAAATAATGAACAAAAAAACTTTCACAACGCATGTGTTTGTAATCATAATGTTATCAATGCTATTTTTTTCTTTTAACAAAATAGACCATGATCCTTTATATTCTACTACTATTTTGATTGAGCAAGAAGACGGCTCGTGGGTTTTACAGATTCATTCTGCCTTGACTGCTTTTGAACATGAAGTACACACCAATTATGGCAAAGATTCTTATACAACACCAGAAGAGTTTAATGCTTTGGTCATACAGCATGTATTAAAAAATCTTTCTATTACATTCAATAGCAAGAATACTGTGAGTTTCAAAAATGGCTATGTGAAATTAGGCCATGAAACTTCCGCAGTTTTTGAGGTCGTTGGAATTCCAAAAAAAGCAACAAAAGTTCAGTTTACTAATTCTAGTTTTAAAGACGTGTATAATAATCAAAATACTTTGATGGTTTTAAAGAAAGGATCTAAAAAACAAATTTTTTTATTGAACGATAGTAACCAACACAGTATTGAATTAAAAGTGTCCAACAATCAATTTGCTCAGAAATAATCACTCTTCTTTGGTTGTTGTTTTTAGTAAACATAAAGAACCCTCCGCTCCGCAAAGTGTCCTAATTAAACAAATGTACTGCGCAAATCCTACTGACTTAAAACCCACCAATTCACATTTTAGGTTTTGAAACCCCAGTTTTAGCAAATAATGGATTGTCATTTGAGGAACGAGAAAACGCATTATGTGATTCCTCCTACGTCGGAATGACAAAAAGCATTCAACAAATAGAAAGTCATTTTGACGATTTATAATATTTTTATCATAGATTAGCAAAATAAATAACGGAGGTTATTATGGCACCAAGCCAACCCTTTTTGGGTAGATTACAGCCATTTTATGGCTGGTATACATGAGTTGTGCGTCACTTTCGGGCGACAGAAAACCGAAATACAAATCGAATGAAATTTAAAATTAAATATTATGAAATTTTATACATCAGTTCCGAAAAAACTAAATCCATTTTATAAAATAGAATTGGAGAATTACGAAATTGAATTAAATAAAGGAAACTTAAATGTTGCGTGGAATCACTTAGAAAGAGCTCATATAATTGTACAAAAATATCCTGTTGCACACACGGAAGTGCATTGGGAAATGCTGAAATTTGGGTTGAAAATTAAAAATAGCAAAGAAGTTATTGGACAAATTCCTCGCTTAATTTTCGGAGGTGTGAAATCATTTGTTGGGAAAATACCAATTGGAAATCCAGGCGGTGCAAATGTTCCACCTCTTAAAACGTTTGAAATTAGTGAAGAATTGAAAGAAGTTTTCAAAAAAGCCGATATTAGCTTAAATTAAATATACGCAGAAAAACAAATTGAAAATAACTGTAAAAACTGAAATATAAAAAAAGCGAACGCACAACAGCTAGTAAGCAATAGTCGGGAATTAGGCTTAATGGAAAAATGGTTTTGTATTTGGCAAATTAGTGATAATCCGAAAAATTGTCTTTATTTAACCTGACCATCGCCTACTAGCAAAACGTTACCTCATTATATCAACTACGTTATAAAAAAAACCTCAAAGTAAAAGCTACTTTGAGGTTTTTTAGTATTTGAAATTCTGCCTAAATTCCTGCTACTACTTTGATTTCGGCAATGATTCGAAGTGCCAACGCATCGGCTAAATCTTGTGTTTGTGCCTCGGTGTAAATACGGATTATGGGTTCGGTATTGGATTTGCGAAGGTGTACCCAACTTTCGGCGAAATCTATTTTCACGCCGTCAATTGTGGTGATGTCTTCAGATTTATATTTCTCGGTCATGGTTATCAAAATGGCATCAACATCAATTTGCGGCGTGAGTTCAATTTTGTTTTTGCTCATGTAATATTGTGGGTATCTTGCTCGTAATTCGGCTACGGTTTTATCCTGATTTGCCAAATAGGTTAGGAATAAAGCCACTCCAACCAAGCTGTCACGACCATAATGCAACTCAGGATAGATGATTCCGCCATTTCCTTCGCCACCAATAATTGCGTTGGTTGCTTTCATTAATTCAACCACATTGACTTCGCCCACTGCACTTGCCTGATAGTTTCCGTTATGATTATTGGTTATGTCACGCAACGCTCGGGAAGACGACAAGTTAGAGACCGTATTTCCTGGGGTTTTACTCAAAACATAATCGGCACAAGCCACAAGTGTGTATTCTTCGCCAAACATTTCGCCATCATTGGAAATGAATGCCAAACGATCTACATCGGGATCAACAACAATTCCAAAATCGGCTTTTTCTTCCAAAACTAATTTACAGATATCGCCTAAATGTTCTTTTAAAGGTTCTGGATTGTGAGGAAAATGTCCATTTGGTTCACAATATAATTTGACAACTTCAACGCCCATAAGCTCCAATAATTTAGGAATAATAATTCCTCCTGATGAATTTACAGCATCCACAACCACTTTATATTTTCGTTTTGCAACAATTTCCGCATCTACCAAAGGCAGTTTTAAAACTTCGTCGATGTGAATGTCCATATAGGCATCGTTTTCAGTAATGGTTCCTAAATCATCTACTTCAGAAAATGTAAATGCTTCGTCTTCGGCAATTTGCAAAATCAATTCGCCTTCTTTAGCGCTTAGAAACTCTCCTTTTTCATTGAGTAATTTCAAGGCGTTCCATTGTTTTGGATTGTGAGAAGCGGTAAGGATAATTCCTCCATCGGCATTTTCTAAAGGGACTGCAATTTCAACTGTTGGTGTGGTTGACAAACCCAAATCGATAATGTCAATTCCCAAACCTATTAACGTATGTGTAATTAAATTATGAATCATAGGTCCAGAGATTCTTGCATCACGACCTACCACGACGGTTAATTTGTCTTTTTTACTTTTCTTTTTAAGAAAAGTTCCGTAGGCTGAAGCAAATTTTACTGCGTCAACTGGCGTTAGATTATCACCAACAACTCCGCCAATGGTTCCTCTAATTCCTGATATAGATTTAATTAATGTCATTTCTATGGATTTAATTTTAGCAAATATAAGAATTTGAGATGTTTTAAAAGTCGCATTTGAAATAAAATTCCTAAATTCGGAGAATGAATTTTTTAGCACATATTTACCTTTCTGGCGATTCTGATTTGATAAAAATCGGTAATTTCATGGCGGATGGCGTTCGCGGAAACAAGTACATAGAATTACATTCCGAAATTCAAAAAGGCATTATTTTACATCGCAACATTGATACTTTCACCGATGCTCATCCAATATTCAGAAAAAGTACCAAGCGTTTGCATGTCAATTACCATCATTTTTCTGGTGTAATTGTGGATGTTTTTTACGACCATTTTTTGGCTAAGAATTGGAGTTTATATTCAGATGAAAAATTAGAGGTTTATGTTGCTAATTTCTATGATTCATTGGCAACTTATCACGATTTATTGACAGAAAAAGCACAAATGATGAAGCCTTATATGATCGAACAAAACTGGCTTTTGAGTTACCAAACTATTGACGGAATTGAGAAAATTTTATCTCAAATGGACAACCGAATAAAAAGAGAATCGAATTTGCGATTTTCAGTTCAGGAATTGAAATTGTTTTATAACGAATTTGAGGCTGATTTTACGATTTTCTTCAATGACTTACGCGCTCATTCTACTAAAAAATTAGAGCAATTATAATTATTGATTGGTACAATCTTTCTGGTGTAATGCAATTATAAAGTTCATAAAGTTCAATTTTAATTGGACTAATTTGAAATAACTAACGGTATTAAACCCAAAATAATAGTAAATTAGCACTTTACAAAAAATCAATGTTCAAAAGATATATCTATAAAATTGAAAACTTAATTAGTTGGTCGCAATCAAAACTATCAGAAAAACAGTTTATTTTTCTTTCAAGTGTTTTGGTTGGAATTTCAGCTGCTTTTGCAGTAATTGTGTTAAAGAGTTTTGCGCACGCTGTTTTTTCGTTTGCAACCGACATTAATGGAGTATTAAAATTAAGTTTCATCAATAGCGTTTTGCCAATTGTAGGAATTTTGCTGACTATATTTGTTGTAAAACGAGTATTAGGAGGCACAATTGAAAAAGGAACGTCACAAATTTTATATGCAGTTGCAAAGAAATCAAGTGTAATTCCGAGAAAACAAATGTATGCTCAAATAGTAACAAGCTCGCTGACCGTTGGTTTGGGTGGTTCTGCGGGTTTGGAAAGCCCAATTGTAATTACGGGTGCTGCTTTTGGTTCTAATTATGCGCAACGGTATAAATTGAGTTATAAAGACCGAACTTTATTAATAGGTTGCGGGGTTGCAGCAGGAATTGGTGCGGCTTTTAACGCCCCAATTGCAGGTGTTTTGTTCGCTATTGAAGTTTTGTTGGTTGATGTTAGTATTTCTGCGTTTACACCCATAATGATTTCAGCGGCAACGGGTGCTTTAATTTCAGAAATTGTATTAGATGAAAGCATTTTATTGAATTTTAAGCAACAACAAACCTTCGATTATCATAATATTCCATATTATATTTTACTTGGAATATTTGCTGGATTTATTGCGGTTTATTATTCTCGAAACTTCCAAAAAGTAGAGCGTTTTTTTAATAAAGTTAAATTAAGCCCATATAAAAAAGGACTTTTTGGTGCTTTCCTTTTAGCAATAATTATTTTTGCATTCCCAACATTATTTGGTGAAGGATATGAAAGTATCAAAACTTTGTCTGAAAATGACCCCGGACAATTATTAGAAAATACCTTGTTTAGTGATTTCCGAAATAACAGTTGGATGCTTTTAATTTTTGTGGGGGCTACAATGTTATTGAAAGTTTTTGCAACAGGAATTACGCTCGGAAGTGGTGGAAATGGAGGAAATTTTGCTCCTTCCCTATTTTTAGGTTCTTATGCCGGATTTTTCTTTTCTAAATTGATAAATCTAACAGGCTTTACAAAATTGCCAATTAGTAACTTTACTATGGTTGGAATGGCAGGAATTCTAAGTGGATTATTTCACGCGCCACTTACCGCAATTTTCCTTATTGCAGAAATTACAGGTGGTTACGATTTGATGATTCCATTGATGATTGTGTCCTCAATTAGTTTTGCGATTTCCAAGCGTTTTGAAAAACATTCATTGGATGTAAAGAATTTAGCTCGAAAAGGGAATGCGTTTACAAGTAATAAAGACACAAATATTTTATCGACTTTGGATATTAATAAAATTATCGAAACCGATTACGAAATAGTAAATTCTGAAGGAAATTTAGAAAAATTAGTGGAATTGATTTCACATTCAAAGCAAGTGGTATTTGCAGTTGTAGATGAAAACCTTGAATTGTTGGGTGTGATTTATTTTAATGATATCCGAGAAATAATTTTTAATGCGTTCAAAGTAAAATATACTCCAATTAAAGAAATAATGCAAACTCCAAAAGAGATTATTTATCCAACCGATACTATGGAAACGGTAATGAATAAATTTGAAAACTCAAAAGTTGCCTTTCTTCCCGTAATTAAAAATGGAAAATATTTTGGTTTTATATCTAAATCTGTTGCTCTTGAAGCCTATAGAAGCAAATTAAAATCGATGACAATAGAATAATTAATGCTAAATATTTCCCGTAATTATTATTTGTATTAACAAAATCTTTATAAGCGTTGTATCGAAAATTTAAATCAAAATGGTAACTTTGCGTTTTGATGCAAATTATGTTAGAAACTGATAATAATATTGAAGTATTAGGGGCGCGAGTTCATAATCTTAAAAATATAGACGTTACCATTCCCAGAGAAAAATTGGTTGTGATTACTGGACTTTCGGGTTCGGGAAAATCGTCTTTGGCGTTTGATACTATTTATGCCGAAGGACAACGCCGTTATGTAGAGACTTTTTCTGCGTATGCCCGACAGTTTCTTGGTGGTTTAGAACGTCCCGATGTTGACAAAATTGACGGTCTTTCGCCAGTAATTGCTATTGAACAAAAAACAACGAGCAAAAGCCCTCGTTCAACGGTGGGAACTATTACAGAAATATACGATTTTTTACGTTTGCTTTATGCGCGTGGCGGCGATGCTTACAGTTATAATACAGGCGAAAAAATGGTTTCCTATAATGACGACCAAATAAAAGAATTGATTACGAAAGATTTTATCGGCAAACGAATCAATATTCTTGCGCCAGTAATTAGAGCTCGAAAAGGACATTATGGTGAATTATTCCAGCAAATTGCAAAGCAAGGATTTCTAAAAGTTCGTGTTAATGGCGAAATAAAAGATATTACGGCTGGAATGAAATTAGACCGTTATAAAACCCACGATATTGAAATTGTAATCGACCGAATTGCAGTTGATTCTTCAGTTGAAAATGAAAAAAGATTGACCGACAGCATTAAAACTGCGATGTATCACGGTGAAAATGTTTTGATGATTTTAGATCAAGACACCAACCAAGTTCGCTTTTTTAGTCGGAATTTGATGTGTCCAACTACAGGAATTTCCTATCAAAATCCAGAACCTAATATATTTTCATTTAACTCTCCAAAAGGTGCTTGTGAACATTGTAATGGTTTAGGAACGGTAAATGAAATTAACATTAAAAAGATAATTCCAAATCCAAAAATATCCATTAAAAGTGGTGGTTTTGCGCCTTTAGGCGAATATAAATCAACTTGGATTTTTAAGCAATTGGAAATTATTGGAGAAAAATTTGATTTCAAATTATCAGATTCTATAGATCGTATTTCTGAGGAAGCGATGGATATGATTTTGAACGGTGGAAAAGAGAAATTTTCTGTTGCATCGAAAACATTGGGGATTACGAAGGAATATAAAATTGAATTTGAAGGGATTTCCCATTTCATAAAAAACCAACACGACGAAAGTGGTTCAGCAACAATAAAACGTTGGGCTTCTGGATTTATGGACGAAGTAAAATGTCATGTTTGCGAAGGAACGAGATTAAAAAAAGAAGCATTATTTTTTAAAATCAATGAAAAAAATATTGCCGAATTATGCGATTTAGATATTTCAGATTTAACAAAATGGTTTCACGATTTACACAATCATTTATCTTATAAACAAACGCTTATTGCTACTGAAGTAATTAAAGAGATTAAAGACAGATTGAACTTTTTGATGAATGTTGGCTTGGATTATTTGGCCTTAAGCCGAAGTTCAAAATCACTTTCTGGTGGCGAAGCGCAACGAATTCGATTGGCAACACAAATTGGTTCGCAATTGGTTGGTGTTTTATATATTTTAGACGAACCGAGTATTGGTTTGCACCAAAGAGACAATGATAAATTAATCCATTCTTTGAAGCAATTGCGAGATTTAGGAAATTCTGTGATTGTGGTTGAACACGACAAAGATATGATTGAACGTGCAGATTATGTGATTGATATTGGTCCAAAAGCTGGAAAATTTGGCGGTGAAATAATTAGCAAAGGAACACCCGCAGAAATCTTGAAAGACCATACTATCACTGCAATGTATCTTAATGGAGAAATGAAAATCGAGATACCAAAAAAGAGACGTGAAGGAAATGGAAAGTTTTTGAAATTGACTGGAGCAACGGGAAACAACTTAAAAAATGTTACTATTGATATGCCTTTAGGGCAACTTATTTGCGTGACAGGAGTTTCTGGAAGTGGCAAATCGACATTGATAAACGAAACGCTATATCCTATTTTGAATGCCTTTTATTTTAATGGCGTTAAGAAACCAAAACCGTACAAGAAAATTGAAGGTTTGGAGCATATTGATAAAGTTATTGATATTGATCAAAGTCCGATTGGGAGAACGCCACGTTCAAATCCTGCAACCTATACCGAAGTTTTTACGGAAATAAGAAACCTATTTACGATGACTTCTGAAAGTATGATTCGGGGTTATAAAGCAGGAAGATTTAGTTTTAATGTGAAAGGTGGAAGATGTGAAACTTGCGAAGGTTCGGGAGTTCGGACAATAGAAATGAACTTTTTACCCGATGTTTATGTTGAATGCGAAACGTGTCAAGGAAAGCGTTTTAATAGAGAAACATTGGAAATTCGATTCAAAGGAAAATCGATTTCAGATGTTTTGAATATGACTGTTGACGAAGCGGTTCCGTTTTTTGAAATGATTCCCAAGATTTATAGAAAATTAAAAACAATTCAGGATGTTGGTTTGGGCTATATAACTCTTGGTCAGCAAAGTACGACACTTTCTGGTGGCGAAGCGCAACGGATTAAATTGGCTGGGGAATTATCTAAAAAAGATACAGGAAATACGTTTTATATTCTTGATGAGCCTACAACTGGATTGCATTTTGAGGACATTCGGGTATTGATGGATGTGATTAATAAATTGGTTGATAAAGGCAATACGATATTGATTATTGAACATAATATGGATGTAATTAAATTGGCAGATTATATTATTGATATTGGTCCTGAAGGCGGAAAAGGTGGCGGAGAAGTTGTTGCGAAAGGAAGGCCAGAAGAAATTGTAAAAAATAAAAAAAGCTATACGGCACAATTTTTAAAAAAAGAGTTACTTTAGCTGGCTGAGATTTTTTGAGATTTGTAATTTATATAAAATAAAAAATAACACTTATGAAATTAGAAGATTTTGATAATGATGAGGACAAAGTGATTCAGGATAAGCTGAAACAAAAGACGTGGAATGAGGTGCGAGCGAACGATTCTTGGGCGATTTTCAAGATTATGGCGGAGTTTGTGAATGGTTATGAAAGTATGAGTCGGATTGGTCCTTGTGTGACAATTTTTGGTTCGGCGAGAACGAAAACTGATGACCCATTTTATTTATTAGCAGAGAAAATTGCTTACAAAATCGGGAAAGCGGGTTACGGAGTTATCACTGGCGGTGGTCCTGGAATTATGGAAGCTGGTAATAAAGGTGCGAGTTTAGGCGGCGGAGCATCCGTGGGTTTGAATATCGATTTACCGTTTGAGCAGCATTACAATCCGTATATTGACAGAGATAAAAACTTGAATTTTGATTATTTCTTTGTAAGAAAAGTGATGTTTGTTAAATATTCTCAAGGATTTGTAATTATGCCCGGAGGATTTGGAACTCTAGATGAAATGTTTGAGGCAATTACGTTGATTCAGACAAAAAAAATTGGAAAATTCCCAATAATATTAGTCGGTAGGACTTTTTGGTCGGGCTTGATGGAATGGATTAAAACAGTTTTAATTGAGCAGTATAACAACGTTAGTCTTGAAGATTTGAAGTTAATTAAAATCGTAGATACTGAAGATGAAGTCATTGAGGTGTTGGATACCTTTTATAAAAAATATAACTTATCACCTAATTTTTAACCATAAAACTGTCTCAAAAACAGCTTAATTTTTTATGTGAAAATTAGAGATTTATTGCTTAAATAATAATTAAATATTTTTTTATTAAATTCTGAATAAAATTGAAATCCATTTCAACACTTTTTGTTATTCTTTTGATGGTATTTGCTTTGGCGAAATGCTATGCACAACACGACACCAAAATCAACGTGGAAGTGAATATAGCAAAAAAAACCTTGAATATACAACAAGAAATTACCTTTATAAACACCACTGGGGAAGTTTTGAATTCAATTATTTTAAATGATTGGATGCATGCCTATTCTTCAAAAAATACTGCTTTAGCCAACCGGTTTTCAGATGAATTTTATCGTGATTTTCATTTAGCAGCCGAAAAAGAACGTGGAAGTACAAAGAATTTAACCATAATTGATGATTCGCAGTTGTCTCTTATTTGGAACCGACCAGAAGCAATTTCAGATTATTTAAAAGTTTCATTAAGAAACAAATTAGAGCCCAATCAAAAAATTACTTTACAACTATCTTATTCTGTCAAAATTCCAAATGCAAAATTCACGAAATACGGTTATACAGAAACTGGTGGCATGAACTTAAAAAATTGGTTTCT
>CAMCDQ010000018.1 GCA_945873505.1 Chitinophaga pinensis | reverse complement strand
TGATAGAGGACAAGTGGAAGTAAACGACCATTTGCAAACTTCAGTTCCTAATATATATGCAATTGGTGATGTTGTTCGTGGAGCAATGTTAGCACACAAAGCCGAAGAAGAAGGAACAATGGTTGCAGAAATCTTGGCGGGACAAAAACCACATATCAATTATAATTTGATTCCAGGAGTTGTTTATACTTGGCCAGAAGTGGCTGCAGTTGGGCAAACAGAGGAGCAATTGAAAGCTTCTGGAGTTGATTTTAAATCGGGTAGTTTCCCATTTAAAGCATTGGGAAGAGCAAGAGCTGGTGGTGATTTGGATGGATTTGTGAAAATTCTTGCTGACGCTAAAACAGATGAAGTATTGGGTGTTCATATGATTGGTGCTCGTTGTGCGGATTTAATTGCAGAAGCTGTTACCGCTATGGAATTCAAGGCTTCAGCAGAAGATATTTCAAGAATGAGTCACGCGCACCCAACATTTGCAGAAGCAATAAAAGAAGCGGCATTAGCGGCAACTGATAACAGAGCATTGCATGTTTAAGAAATAAAATTTAAAAATAAAAAAAACCCGATTCGCAAGAGTCGGGTTTTTCTATTTTTAGATGAGATAATTAGGAATTATAAGTAGAAATGAATTATTTTTTAATTAAACTTTAAGACATTCGACCTTTGACATATTTTCTAATCTTCTTCAGTTGCTTCCAAATCAACTTTTACTTCTTCATCAGCATTTCCAATAATTTCAAAGAAACTAAAAATAGAACCACCATAACTTTTCTTGAAAGAAAAATGAATCATATGATCGAGCTTGGTATATTTTGAATGTTCAATTACCATCATACCATCTTCCTGAAGTAAATCTTGTTGAAAAACTAAAGTAACAATATTTTCAAATGTTTTTTGGTCCAAAGCATACGGTGGATCTGCAAAAATAATATCGTAGGAATTGGTATTTTTTTCTAAAAATTTAAAGACATCGCTACGCATTGCTGCAATATTAAAATCATATTCTTCGGCAATTTGCTTAATAAATTTCACACAGCCAAAATCAGCATCAACAGCGGTGATGTTGTCACTTCCACGAGAAGCAAATTCGAAACTGATATTACCAGTTCCTGCAAATAAGTCTAAAATTTTTAAGCCTTCAAAGCTAAAATGATTGTTCAAAACATTGAATAATGCTTCTTTACTCATGTCTGTTGTTGGGCGTACGGGTAGGTTTTTTGGAGGAAAAATGCGTCTTCCTTTGAATTTACCTGAAATTATTCTCACGATTGGAACAGTATAAAATGCTTTAAATTTTGAGCAGTTGAAAAATCATTGTGTTTTTGTAAATCGGAAACATCCAATAATGAAATGTTTCTTACATATTTATATGCGATTTGGTATAAATCAGATTCTTCAGTAATAGTTCCTAGGAGGGAAACTTTAAAATGCTCTGGATTTAGATTTAATTGTTCAGTGGTAAACAAAAGATAGTATATAAAATCTTCTTTTGTAACAAAATCAAAAGAATTGAACAGTAATAATTTTTGATTTTGAACAATTATAATTTCAAATTTGTTGGCTGTGAAATGAACAAATACTTGTTTTTCATCTACATTTTTAGAAAGATCTAATAATTTTGACACTAATATACTATTCGCATGTTTATAATTAAAAGTAGTAAACTGATCTAGTAAATAATTATTGATGTTTACGAAAGGAATGAAAACATGGTTTATTTCGTAACTTGAAAGCGCATCAAACGCAAAGAAATCAGTTTCAAAAACCTTTGTATTGTATTGCAGATAACTTCCTAAAAATTGCTCGTCAAATAGCGCTGTAGGAACAAACGTGTCTAAATTGCTATCATGCAAAACAAGAACTTCATCATAGGAATCTTTCAATTCTGAGTTATCCGTAAATGCTTTCCAATAATAACCTTCAACTTTAGCAGCTTTTGGAAAGGCATCAAAATCGATCACTTTTACACTTAGTACAACTTGATTTAAAGTATCAAAAACACAAAATGAAAACCCATTCAAATTTACTTGAAGTGTTAGTTTTTTATATTTTTTATCCGTTATGTTTGCGTTTACCGACATAAATAGTTGATGATTATCGCAAACTTACAATTTTTTTAAATGACAATAATTTTTAGAGGGAATAAAATTATGTTTATGTTGAATAAAGTAAGATTGACAACAAATATATTTATAGAATTTGATTCAAAATAAAGTCATCTCCAAAAACTTTGCGTACTTTGCGGTGAAATATTCATTAATGAATTCTAGTCATTTTTACTCACTATTGCGAAGACAATTTCCGTTTACTCCTACGAATAAACAGGATATTTTTTTTCAGCAAATAGCGGAATTTATTACCAATGACGACAATAATGAAATATTTGTCTTAAAAGGATATGCCGGAACTGGAAAAACTACTGTGATTTCTACAATTGTAAATAACTTAGTAGAAATCAATAAAAAGTATGTTCTGCTTGCGCCAACAGGTCGTGCAGCAAAAGTTATTGCAAATTATTCTCAAAAACCTGCCTTTACCATTCACAAAAAAATATATTTCCCAAAGAAAGGCGCTGGTGGTGGCGTGAGTTTTACTTTGCAACAAAACAAACACAAAAATACTTTCTTTATTGTAGATGAAGCCTCGATGATTTCGGATACCAATTCCGAAAGTAAAATGTATGAAAATGGGTCTTTATTAGACGATTTGATTTCTTATATTTATTCAGGAACCAATTGTAAAATGATTTTATTGGGAGATACTGCCCAGTTGCCACCCGTAAATTTAGACATTTCGCCCGCTTTAAATATTGATACTTTGGGAATGCATTACAACAAAGAAATCAAGCACATTGAGTTGGACGAAGTGATGCGGCAAGAAGAAAATTCAGGTATTTTATTCAATGCGACCGAACTTCGAGAAGTGTTGAAAGATACTTTTTTTGACAGTTTCAAATTTCAATTACGAGGTTTTAAAGATATTGTTCGCCTCACCGACGGATACGATATTCAAGATGCAATTAATTCGGCATATAGCAATTATAGTATTGAAGATACTGCCTTTATCGTGCGTTCCAATAAACGTGCAAATCAATATAATGAGCAAATCCGTACCAAAATATTAGATAAAGAAAGTGAATTGTCCACGGGCGATTTTTTGATGGTGGTAAAAAACAATTACTTCTGGCTTAAAGATTCTGACGAAGCTGGTTTTATTGCCAATGGTGATATTATTGAAGTATTAGAAATTTTTAATATTCAAGAATTATACGGTTTTAAATTTGCGAAAGTCAAAATAAGAATGGTCGATTATCCCAATCAAATTCCATTAGAAACGGTTTTATTGATGGACACAATTGCCAGTGAATCACCATCGTTAACCTACGAAGAATCGAATAGATTGTACCAAGAAGTGATGAAAGATTATGAAGGAGAAACCAAGTATAAAATGTTTCAAAAAGTAAAAGAAAATGAATATTTCAATGCGTTGCAAGTCAAGTTTTCTTATGCAATAACCTGCCATAAATCGCAAGGAGGTCAGTGGAATACTGTGTTTATAGAGCAGCCCTATTTGCCAAATGGCATCGATAGAGATTATATTCGATGGTTGTACACCGCAATCACAAGAGCTAAAGATAAGTTGTATTTAATAGGTTTCAAAGACGAAAGTTTTGAAGAATAGTTTTATTTATAAAATCATTTGTAAGTTTGTATCTCAAAAGTAATTTATGAAAATAATAGCAGTTATTCCCGCACGATTCGCATCGACACGATTTCACGCTAAATTAATGCAAGATTTAGGGGGTAAAACTGTCATTTCCAGAACCTATCAAGCGGCGGTAAATACCAATTTATTTGACGATGTATTTGTTGTAACCGATTCTGATTTGATATTCAATGAAATTGTTTCTCAAGGTGGAAAAGCCATTATGAGCTTAAAAGAGCATGAATCTGGTAGCGATAGAATTGCCGAAGCGGTTGAACATTTGGATGTTGATATTGTAGTAAATGTTCAAGGTGATGAACCTTTTATTAATAAAGAACCGTTAGAAAAACTGTTGCATATTTTTAGAAATGACACCAAAAATGAAGTTGATTTGGCTTCGCTAATGCGAGAAATCACCGATATCGAAGAGATTAATAATCCGAACAATGTAAAAGTTGTTGTCGATCAGAATAATTTTGCCTTATATTTTTCTCGTTCTGTCATTCCTTATCCAAGAGAAGTAAATGTTGGCGTGCGTTATATGCAACACATCGGAATTTATGCCTTTAGAAAACAAGCCTTATTGGATTTTTATAGTTTGCCAATGAAATCCTTAGAAGCTTCCGAGAAATTAGAACAATTGCGCTATTTAGAATTTGGAAAACACATTAAAATGGTAGAAACTACTCATATTGGAATCGGAATTGACACCCTTGAAGATTTAGAAAAAGCCAGAAAATTATTTTAATTTTCTTTCTTTCGTAGACAAAATATCCTTTTCCTTTAATTTTTGTAGAGAAAAAAATTCAAGAATAATACTAAGAAAAACAAGAATAATACCGCTTGCGTAGGGACTAAAAATTTACCAAAAGTTGTAATTGGTAAATAAGCTCTATTTGGCTTAATATTATATGAAAACACCAGGAAAAAGGAATTGTGACTATGAAAGTAAGAGAAAAATATTATTTTCAATTCCATTGTTGTCTTGATGCACGCCTAAAAATATAAAACTTCGCAACTTTTATTACAGGTTTTTGGTGAACTTTATTTTATACTTTTTAATTCAATATCAAACTTACTTCATTTTTGATGTATGCTAAAGCCGTGTAACTTGGGGTTTGTTTATCCATTAAATCATTTAAAATTACTTCCCGTAGTTTGTTGGCGTTATCCACACGTTCGCTCAAATTGGCTTTTCGAATCATTTGAATTGTTGCGTTTTTGGCAGTAACAATTATAGTCCAACATTCATCTGACATATATATTTGTTGCGTTAAATTGTGTTCAAATTCCTGTTCGATTTGTGCAATTACATAGTTTTCATAATCGTTTTTATCTTCAGAAATTGGAGTAATCCGAATTAATAATTTTGCAGGATTGATTCGTTCCAAATATAAAGTCATGCGTTCAAAAGCTTGTAAACGAATAGGTAACGCATCTTTTTGAGTTTCATTATTGAGTAAAAACCGAAGTCTTCTTTCTTCGTTTTTTGTATATAAATCAAAAAAATAATACGCAACAACTCCAGTAATTACTGCTGGTAAAGTATAACTTACTAATTCGATCAATTTTGTAGTTTCCATTTTTATATATAAATTGTGTTTGCATTAGAATCAAAAAACAAATTAACGAATAAACAAATAAACTTATAGCTTACATTTGATAAAATTTTAAAACATGGATGTTACAATTTTAATTTTATTATGTATTGCTGCTTTTTTGGCTGGTTTTGTAGATGCAATTGTTGGTGGAGGAGGATTAATTCAAACGCCAATGGGTTTGATTTTATTACCCAATCTTCCCGTTGCATCAATCATAGGAACGCTTAAAATTCCATCATTTAGCGGTACTTTATTTGCAGCATTTCAATATTTAAAGAAGATAGAAATGAATTGGAAATTACTAATCATCATGATGGTTTTGGCAGTTCCATCGGCATTTTTAGGTTCTACTTTATTGACATATGTAAGCAATGATTTTATGAAACCGTTGCTGCTTGTTGTTTTATCATTATTGGTTATTTATACGTATGTAAAGAAAAATTTTGGACAACATTCCGATAAATCTCATTCTTCAAACCAACAGATTTTATATGCGGTTTTGATTTCCTTTTTCATCGGGTTTTATGATGGTTTTATTGGACCTGGAACGGGGAGTTTCTTGGTTTTGGCATTTGTTACTTTGCTCGGTTTCGATTTTCTTCAAGCTTCCGCAAATGCAAAAATGGTGAATTTAGCAACGAATTTCGGTTCGATTTGTTTATTTATAATCAAAGGTAAAATCATTTGGATGATAGCACTTCCAATGGCTTTTTGCAACGCAATTGGTGGTTTTGTAGGTGCTAAATTAGCAATTAATAAAGGAAATAAGTTTATTAGAATTTTCTTTTTGGTAGTTGTAATTGGCACATTAATCCGATTTGCCTATGATGTTTTTATTGGGAAATAAAACTGCTAACAAAATTGTATAACTTCTAATTTATAGTTTGTTTTCATACCAAATTCTTCATTCTAAATTCTTATTTTTGTATTCAATATTGAAAATTAAAAATGCAAAAATACATTAGCCAACTTAACGAAGCGCAACAAGAACCAGTTTTGCAAAAGGACGGGCCAATGATAATTATTGCAGGAGCAGGATCAGGAAAAACACGTGTTCTAACTATTAGAATAGCCTATTTGATGAGTTTGGGAGTTGATTCTTTTAGTATTTTGGCATTAACTTTTACGAACAAAGCAGCTCGTGAAATGAAGAAAAGAATTTCTGATATTGTGGGTTCTAACGAAGCTAAAAACCTTTGGATGGGAACTTTTCACTCGGTTTTTGCAAGAATTCTTCGCTCGGAAGCTGATAAATTGGCTTACCCATCTAATTTTACCATATATGATACGCAAGATTCGGTACGTTTGATTTCCTCTGTTATTAAGGAAATGCAATTGGACAGAGATATTTACAAACCAAAACAGGTTTTAAGCAGGATCTCCTCTTATAAAAATAGTTTAATAACTGTTAAAGCCTATTTCAATAATCCTGAATTACAAGAAGCCGATGCGATGTCTAAAAAGCCTCGTTTGGGAGAAATTTATCAAAATTATGTAGAACGTTGTTTTAAAGCTGGCGCAATGGATTTTGATGATTTGCTATTGAAAACCAACGAATTACTAACTCGTTTCCCTGAGGTTTTAGCCAAATATCAAAACAGATTCCGATATATTTTGGTTGATGAGTACCAAGATACCAATCATTCTCAATATTTAATTGTTCGTGCGTTATCCGATAAATTTCAAAATATTTGTGTTGTAGGTGATGATGCGCAAAGTATTTATGCTTTTCGAGGTGCAAATATCAATAATATTCTGAATTTCCAAAAAGATTATGAAGGCGTTAAAACCTATCGATTGGAACAAAATTATCGCTCTACTAAAAATATTGTAGAAGCCGCCAATTCTATTATTGATAAAAACAAAACCAAATTAGACAAGATTGTATGGACTGCGAATGACTTAGGGGCAAAAATAAAAGTACATCGCAGTTTGACTGATGGTGAAGAAGGTCGATTTGTTGCCAGCACGATTTGGGAACAAAAAATGCAAAACCAAATGATGAATGGTCAATTTGCTATTTTGTATCGCACCAATGCGCAATCTCGTGCAATGGAAGATGCGCTTCGAAAAAGAGATATTCCCTATCGAATTTATGGAGGGTTGTCTTTTTATCAAAGGAAAGAAATTAAGGATGTTTTGTGTTATTTGCGTTTGATTATCAATCCAAAAGACGAGGAAGCATTGATTCGAGTAATCAATTATCCTGCACGTGGAATTGGAGATACAACGGTTGAAAAATTAACAATTGCAGCCAATCATTACAAAAGATCGATATTTGAAGTAATGCAAAATATTGATAAAATTGACTTGAAACTGAATTCAGGAACGAAGCAAAAACTGACTGATTTTGTGACAATGATTCAAAGTTTTCAGGTTATAAATGAAAATCAAGATGCTTTTTATATTGCCGAACACGTTTCTAAAAAAACAGGATTGGTTCAGGAATTGAAAAAAGACGGAACCCCCGAAGGTGTTGCCAAAATTGAAAATATCGAAGAGTTATTGAACGGTATGAAAGATTTTACCGAAGGACAAAAAGAAATTGATGGCGCTCGTGGTGCACTTTCTGAATTTATGGAAGACGTTGCTTTGGCAACCGATTTAGATAAAGATACGGGCGATGATGACCGCGTCGCATTGATGACCATTCACTTGGCTAAAGGACTAGAATTTCCAACGGTTTTTGTGGTTGGAATGGAAGAAGATTTGTTTCCAAGTGCAATGAGTATGAGTACCAGAAGTGAATTGGAAGAAGAACGTCGCTTGTTTTACGTGGCATTAACACGTGCAGAACACCAAGCGTATTTGACGTATGCACAATCTCGTTACCGCTGGGGAAAATTGACGGACAGTGAACCTTCTCGTTTTATTGAAGAAATTGACGGTCAATATTTGGAATATTTAACGCCTGAAGAAAATAATTATAGGTACAAACCAATGATTGATAGCGATATTTTTGGCGATGTCGATAAATCAAAATTGCGTTTGGCTAAGCCAATAGGAGGAACGCCACCAGGCCCCCTAACCCCCGAAGGGGGAATAAATTCGAATAGTACTATTCGTAAACTGAAACCCTTGTCAACCAATAATTCGGGTGCGGCTAATTTATTTGACAACAAATTAACGATTGGAAATGTCGTAATGCACGAGCGTTTTGGAAAAGGCGAAGTTATTAATATAGAAGGCGTTGGCGCTGATAAAAAAGCAGAAATCAAATTTGAAGTCGGCGGAATTAAGAAATTATTATTGCGTTTTGCAAAATTGGATGTAATAGGATAAACGCTTAAAGCATAAGGCTTAAATCTCAAATCCAAAATCTTAAATTATTCATGGCACAATTCATAAAAATATACGAAGATAACCCAAACGAAGCCGCCATCAAAAAAGTGGTTGACGTATTGAAAAATGGTGGTTTGGTGATTTATCCAACAGATACTGTTTATGGTTTGGGTTGCGATATCACGAATACCAAAGCTTTAGATCGCATTGCTAAAATTAAAGGCGTTAAGTTGGAAAAAGCCAATTTTTCTTTTATCTGTTCCGATTTGAGTCATATTTCTGATTATGTGAAGCAAATTGACACCGCTACTTTTAAAATCTTAAAAAGAGCGTTGCCAGGACCTTATACTTTTATTTTACCTGGAAATAATAACCTTCCAAAGGAATTTAAAAAGAAAACTACCGTTGGAATTCGGGTTCCCAATAATGCGATTGCTTTAGAAATTGTGCGACAATTGGGAAATCCAATAGTTTCGACATCAATCCATGATGAAGATGCCGTTTTAGAATATTCTACCGATCCAGAACTAATTTTTGAGAAATGGCAAAACCTCGTTGATATGGTAATTGACGGTGGTTATGGCGATAATATGGGTTCTACAATCATTGATTTATCTGGATTTGAACCTGTTGTCGTCAGAGAGGGGAAAGGAAGTTTAGAGGTGCTTTAAGAAAGTTCTCAGTGTTCAACCAATTAGTATTCAGTTGTATAAATATAAAAAACGTCTTGATTTTATCAAGACGTTTTTTTATTTCTGATCCTATTGAACACTCTTTTCAACTGTAAACTGAAAACTATTTTTTCTTCATTTCTTTTTCAATCATTTCGTAGAATTCGTCAATTTTTGGAAGAATAACAATACGAGTCCTTCTATTGATTGCTCGGTTTGTAACTGAATTGTTCTCAACTAAAGGAATAAATTCCCCACGACCTGCAGCGATTAATTGTTTTGGATTTACTTTCAATTCATTCGTTAATACACGAACAATTGCGGTTGAACGCTTGGAGCTTAAATCCCAATTATCAAGCAAGATATTGTTTCCAATGAATGGAACATTATCTGTATGCCCTTCAACCATACATTCAAATGTGGGTTTGTCATTGATTATTTTTGCCACTTTCGCAAGCACTTCTTTTGCTCGCTCGCTAACTAAATAACTACCACTTTTGAAAAGTAATTTATCGGCAATAGAAATGAAAACTACGCCTTTTTCAACATTTACTTCAATATCTGGATCGGAAATTCCAACAGAACTTTTTATGCTCGTAACCAAAGCGAGTGTCATACTGTCTTTTTTGGTCAAAGCATCTTGCATTCTAGTAATTTTCAAGTCTTTTTCCTTAATAGTTTCCAAAGCTTTTTCAATGTTTTGAGCTCCCTTTGTTGATAAATTTGTCATATTCCCCATTGTACTGAGCAATTCGGAATTATTTTTCTTTAGAAATTCAATCTGACTTGCATTTGCTTCTTTTTCAGTCAAGCACATATTTAATTTTACTGTACAAGAGTTCAATAAATCTTGAATCTCTTTATTTTTAGATTCTAGTGCAGCAATTTTTTTCTTTGTTCCACATGAAGTTGCTAATAAAGCGACTAATGAAATTGCTAAAATGATTTTTTTCATAAGGGTTGTTTTTGCAAAATTAAGGAAATAAATGTAATAAAAATTAATAGTTTAATTATTGTTAAAATAGCTTTTCAAAAACGATGCCACGTTTAATATAATAACTATAAACGATGCTTTTTACTTTGTAGTATTTTTTTTCTTGTTTTTTTCCTCTTTTTTCATAATTTCTATAAAGAAGGTGATAAAAGTAAAAATGAGCTTTTAAAACTGCAATAGTATGTAAAATTTTACCTTGAAATAAAAATCGGATTCCAGCAATACCGTCTAAAATCATTCTACTGAAAAGAACTTGAAATAAAGTTGCTTTGGGTAGGTTTTTTGTTAGCATCAATAAGGAATTTCTAAAGTTTAAAAACGTCTTTTTAGGATTTCCTGCTTTTAATGTAGCTCCGCCAACGTGATAAACAGTCGAATTTCCATTGTATTTAACAATGTGATTATTGTTGAAAGCACGCCAACACAAATCAATTTCTTCTTGATGGGCGAAGAAATCAACATCAAAGCCATTCAATTCTTTATAAACGCAACTTCGAATAAAAAAGCAAGCACCCGAAGTCCAAAAAATTTCGCAAGTATCGTTGTATTGTCCGTTGTCTTTTTCTAAAGTTTCAAAAATTCGTCCTCGGCAAAAAGGATAACCAAACTTATCTATGAAACCCCCACCTGCTCCAGCATATTCAAAGTAATCTTTACGTTTGTAATCCAATATTTTTGGTTGTACAATAGCTGTTTTTGGTTCGTTTTTGAAGGTTTCAATAATGGGTTGCAACCAATTTTCGGTAACTTCAATATCTGAATTTACAAGGGCAAAAATATCAGCATCAACATTTTTCAAAGCTTCATTATAACCTTGTGCAAATCCATAATTCGATTCGTTTTTTATAATTTGAACGGTTGGAAAATTTTCTTTTACAAATGAAATAGAATCATCTGTAGAAGCATTATCCGCTACAAATACAGTAGCATCTAGTGAATATTGAACAACGGCAGGTAGAAACTGTTCTAACAATTTTATTCCATTCCAATTGAGTATGACAACGGCAATTTTCACTTATTAAATAGAATTTAAAGATTGATAATCTGGCAATTCAGGAAGAAAATCATATTTTTCCTTTTCATAATCCATTTTGCAAAAGTAGTGATTAAGTCCGTTAGTTACCATCAAATATTTTGCATTCAATGTCATATTATATCTTGCGATTTGGTCGAATGTGTGTTGCGATATTTTAATTTCGGGAGCTTTACACTCCACTAAAATAAAAATACTACCGTCAGGATTGTAAACTACAACGTCATATCTTTTATTTAAATCATTGATTTTCAATAGTTTTTCAACATTTATATGTGATTTTGGATATTTTTTATCTTGAAGTAAAAACTGAACTACATGTTGGCGAACCCATTCTTCGGGAGTAATAATTATAAATTTTTTCCTGATTTCATCGAAAATAGCTTCTTTATTTTTACTATTTTTGAATCGGAATGAATACGATGGAAACTGCAGTTGCTTCATATAGCAAAAGTATAAAATAAGTTTAAAGTTTAAGGTTTAATGTTTCACACGATGCTAAAAAATTTTAAACTTTAAACATTAAAAATAAATCAATGGATGAAGTTATAAAAATTGTTAACGATATTAAAGCTGGAAATATAAAGCCAATTTATTTTTTGATGGGCGAGGAGCCATATTATATTGATAAATTATCAGATTATATTGAAGAAAATATTCTTTCCGTAGAGGAGAAAAGTTTCAATCAAACTGTTCTTTATGGTCGTGATGTTTCAGTTGAAGATATTATTTCGGCTGCAAAAAGATATCCAATGATGGCTGAACGTCAAGTTATAATTGTAAAAGAAGCGCAAGATTTGGTGAAAACAATTGATAAATTTGAAAGTTATGCTTTAAGTCCAATTCCTTCAACAGTTTTGGTAATTTGTTATAAATATAAAACTCTAGACAAACGTAAAAAAGTAACCAAGCTTTTTGAAAAAGCAGGTGTTGTTTTTGAAAGTAAAAAACTTTATGATAATCAAGTTGGGCAATGGATTTCAAGAGTTTTACAAAGTAAAAAATATTCAATTGAACCAAAAGCGAATGCGATGTTGGTGGAATTTTTAGGAAACGATTTAGGAAAAATAAACAACGAACTCGAAAAACTTCAAATAATTTTGCCTTCCGGAAGTATAATTTCTGCAAAGGATATCGAGGAAAACATTGGCTTTAGCAAGGATTTTAATATTTTTGAATTGCGAAAGGCTATTGGCGAACGCAACCAATTGAAATCGTATAAAATTGCACAGTATTTTTCAGATAATCCAAAAGATCACCCAATGGTTATGACTACGGGATTGATTTTTAGTTTTTTCATTCAAATATTTCAATATCATGGATTGAAAGATAAAAACCCAAAAAATGTTGCAGCAGTTTTAAAAGTAAATCCATTTTTTCTCAAAGATTATGATGTTGCATTAAAAAATTATCCAATGAAAAAAGTGAGTCAAATTGTAGCTCTTTTGAGAGACATAGATGTTAAAAGTAAAGGAGTTGGAGCCAATGCAATGCCACAACATGATTTATTAAAGGAAATGTTAGTTGGGATTTTTAATTAAGAATTTCAAATATTGGTTTTGAAGGAAATCAATATACATTTGAAACAAACACTATTTTTAACGATATTTGTAACACTAATTTTACAAACTTCAGTTATGGGAATGAATAAAAATACCGTTTTAGGATGGGCAACATTAATTATGCTACTTATGGGATTACTACTTATTGGACTTGGCGCTTTTCGATACAGTGAAATTTCAGGTTGGGGATTTGTGGCTGTTGGTATAGGTTTTCTTGCTAATGCTTGGGTTTTTAGTTCGTTGAAGGGGAGACTTTGAAAATTACAATTACAATAATAAAATATATTAAAACATATTAAAATAGATCAAATGGCAGACGATAAAAAAGTAATTTTCTCAATGCAGAAATTGAGTAAAACCTATCAAGGAGCAGACAAACCGGTATTAAAAAACATTTATTTGAGTTTCTTTTATGGAGCTAAAATCGGTATTCTTGGACTCAATGGTTCAGGAAAATCTTCACTTTTAAGAATTATTGCTGGTGCGGATAAAAATTATCAAGGTGATGTAGTTTTTCAACCAGGTTATACTGTTGGTTATTTAGAGCAAGAACCAATTCTTGACGATACGAAAACCGTTCTTGAAATTGTTCAAGAAGGTGTTGCCGAAACAATGGCAGTTTTAGAAGAATATAATGGTATAAATGATTTATTTGGTCTTCCTGAAAACTATGAAGATGCAGATAAAATGGACAAGTTGATGGATCGTCAAGCGGCGCTGCAAGACAAAATTGATGCACTTGGAGCTTGGGAAATCGATACCAAATTAGAAATCGCAATGGATGCTTTGCGCACGCCAGAAGGGGATACGCCAATCAAGAATTTGTCTGGTGGAGAGCGTCGTCGCGTGGCTTTGTGTCGTTTATTGTTGCAACAACCAGATGTATTATTATTAGATGAACCTACGAATCACTTGGATGCGGAAAGTGTACTTTGGTTAGAACAACATTTGGCTCAATACGCTGGAACCGTTATTGCGGTTACGCACGATAGATACTTTTTGGATAATGTTGCGGGTTGGATTTTGGAATTGGATAGAGGAGAAGGCATTCCTTGGAAAGGGAATTATTCGTCTTGGTTGGATCAAAAATCAAGCAGAATGGCATTGGAAGAAAAAGTAGCTTCTAAACGTAGAAAAACTTTAGAACGCGAGTTGGATTGGGTTCGTCAAGGGTCAAAAGGCCGTCAAACGAAACAAAAAGCTCGTTTGCAGAATTACGATAAATTACTAAATGAAGACCAAAAACAATTGGATGAAAATTTAGAAATCTATATTCCAAATGGACCTCGTTTAGGAACGAATGTAATTGAAGCCAAAAATGTTGCGAAAGCTTTTGGTGATAAATTATTATATGATAATTTAAATTTTACTTTGCCACAAGCTGGAATTGTTGGTATTATTGGACCAAACGGTGCTGGTAAATCGACTATTTTCAAAATGATTATGGGTGAAGAAAAACCAGATGCGGGGGAATTCTTAATTGGGGATACTGTAAAAATCGCGTATGTAGATCAGGCGCATTCCAATATAAATCCTGAGAAATCTATATGGGAAAACTTTGCAGATGGTCAGGAATTGATAATGATGGGAGGTCGTCAAGTGAATTCTCGTGCTTATTTAAGCCGATTTAACTTTGGCGGAAGCGATCAAAACAAGAAAGTTTCAATGCTTTCTGGTGGAGAACGTAATCGTTTGCACCTTGCAATGACTTTGAAAGAAGAGGGAAACGTACTTTTACTGGATGAGCCAACGAATGATTTGGACATTAATACACTTCGAGCACTAGAAGAAGGTTTGGAGAATTTTGCTGGTTGTGCTGTTGTAATTTCGCACGACAGATGGTTTTTGGATAGAATTTGTACGCACATTTTGGCATTTGAAGGAAATTCTGAAGTCTATTATTTTGAAGGTGGATTCTCTGATTATGAAGAAAATAAAAAGAAACGTTTGGGGGGAGATTTAACCCCGAAACGATTGAAATATAGAAAACTAATTAGAAGTTAAAGTAAGAGGATAACCAACGTTCTTTTTTTATAAAAAGTAGTATTTAATTTAGTACCAGCGCTTTTTATTTTGTTTAGAATTCGAAGATTTTCTAGATTTATTAGCTTCTCCGCTTCTATTAGAGTTATTTTGTGCGGCCGAAGGAGCTGTTTCAGGACTTCCACTATGCCAAGGATAAGGATGATCTGAAATTGTTTTTACCTCTACTTTTATCAATTTTTGAATGTCTTTCCAATACGCATGTTCGTCTTTACTACAAAATGAAATCGCAATTCCACCATTTCCTGCACGTCCAGTTCTTCCAATTCGATGAACGTAGGTTTCAGGAATATTAGGTAAATCAAAATTAATTACAAATGGCAATTGATCAATATCAATTCCACGAGCAGCAATATCAGTAGCAACAAGAACGCCAACTTCTTTATTTTTAAAAGCATCTAAAACACGTTGTCTGGCATTTTGAGATTTGTCACCATGAATTGCTTCCGCAGCAATATTTTGCTTCCTCAACGCTTTTACAACATTGTCAGCCCCATGTTTTGTTCTTGAAAATACCAAAACATCCGATAGATTTTCATTTTCTATTAAATGGTATAACAAATTTCTTTTTTCAGTTTTATCAACAAAATAGACTCTTTGTTCTACATTTTCCGCTGTTGACGAAACGGGCGAAACCGAAACTGTTGCAGGATCTTGAAGAAACATTTCTGCTAATTCCCGAATCGCTATTGGCATTGTTGCCGAAAAGAATAAAGTTTGTCTGTTTTTAGGAGTCAATTTTACGATTTTCTTCACGTCATTTACAAATCCCATGTCTAACATTTGATCTGCTTCGTCAAGAACCAACGTATGTAAATGATCTAAATCTATGAAACCTTGTTTGTGTAAATCTAATAATCGACCTGGTGTAGCCACCAAAATATCGACACCATTTCTCAAAGTATCTACTTGTGGATTTTGTGAAACCCCACCAAATATGGTAAGTTGCGTTAAGTTGGTGAATTTTCCGTATGCTTCAAAACTTTGTCCAATTTGAACGGCTAATTCTCTTGTTGGCGTTACTACTAACGCACGAATTTGTTTTGCTTTTTTTGTAGAACCTACAATTCGGTGTAATTGATGAATAATTGGAATTGCAAATGCGCCCGTTTTTCCTGTTCCCGTTTGTGCACAACCAATTAAATCTTGGCCCGCTAATACAATTGGAATTGCTTGTTCTTGAATTGGTGTTGCTTCTGTATAGCCTAATTCAAATACGGCTTTTTGGATACTTTTTGAAAGTGATAAATCTTCGAATAACATATTTTTGATATTTAGAATTTAGTATTAGGTACTAAAATTCTTTACAAAGATAGGTTATATTAATTATATCAATTTTTTTTGCTCTTAAAACCAATGTAAACGTATTAATTTATTTGATTATTTATAGGGTTTATATAATTGGCTTTCATAAAATCGGTAACTAAATAACCAATTAATTTTCCAACTAAATGCGTGTTTTTTTCATCGCCTAAATCAGGAGCACCCTCACAAATATGAATATAGGATGCATTTTGATTGTTTCCAAAAAGATAGACAAATTGGCGTAATTTTTCAATCGAAAAACCGCTCATTGTCATTGCGCTACTTGCAATATTAGGAATCGCATCAAGATCTATTTCTATCCCAAAACAGTCTTCTTTGATAAATTCTAACGCGACATACATTTCAGGTTCAAACTTTTTTTGCTTTCTAATTTGAATCTCATCGTAGGTATTAAATTTCACTCGATCTTCAATTTTTTTCAAAGAATCTAAAACGCTTTTTGAAGTATAATTTTCATGCAATCCGAAGATAAAATATTTATGTAAAAATCCTTCTTCATAGGCATACGAAAAACCATTTCCACTGTGACGACCTTCCAAAATTCTAAAATCGGAATGAGCATCAAAATTAATTGCATTAATAGGTTTTCCTTTTGCCAAAGCAACTCCTTTAATATTTCCATAAGAATTATTGTGTCCCCCGCCAATAATGATTGGTGTTTTTCCAGCTTTTATGATGTTAAATACGATATGAGAAACTTCTTTATCAATTTTTTGAACTAATTCATTTAATTTTTTTCTATCATTTACAGCATTAAAATCTAATTTTTGACTTTCGGCCATTTCATCCGCTACATTTAATTGTCCTAAAACGAGTAATTGACTTCCTTTGCAAAATCGATTGTGTTGAATATTTGCAATGCTTTTTATCGCACTTTCCCATGCCGAAGCTGCTCCAGGGCGACCATAATTAGCTCTAACTCCGATGTCTTCTGGTATACCAAACAAAACGTATTTTGCTTCACACGTTTTCAAAAATGAAATTGGGTCTGAATTTATAGGTACAGTAATCATTTTTTCTCCAAATTTCACCTCTCCACATCTGAAGTTGGTAACTTTCGCAAGGTCATTTATTGTAAAAGGAATTAGTTTTTCCATTGATATATTATTTCACCAAAAATAATATAATTTAATTACTTACGTTATTATAATATAAATTATTATTTTCGTAAAAATTAATCAAAACATGGAAAATCAAAACAGTAATTCAAGCCTGAAAGCAATTATTATTGCATTATCGGTTCTTTTGGCAATAAGTTTTGTATATATATACAAGATAACTTCAGACGTCAATGCTACTCAAACGAAATTAGAGACTACACTTACAGAAAAAGAATCTGTAATGAAGGATTTACAAGTATTAAAATCGACATATGACGCTGCTATTGCTGAAAACACAACAATGTCAGATGAATTAATTGTTGAAAGAGAAAAAGTGGTCGCTTTGATGGCAAATTTGAAAAAATCAAAAGGCGATGCTGCTTCTATGTCAAAATACAAAAAACAATTTCTTGCATTAGAATCAAAAATGAAAGGTTTAGTCGCTGAAAACGAAGTTTTAAAAAAGGACAATTCAGTTTTGACAATTCAACGAGACAGCACTATTGTTGTACTAGGAGAATCTAAAAAATTCAATGAAGTTTTAGTTGGACAAAATGAAGAATTATCTAAAACAGTTGAAAAAGGTTCTAAATTGAGTATTTTGAATTTAAAAACTACAGCTTTTAAAGTGAGAAGTTCGGGTAAAGAAATCGCAACAGATAAAGCAAGTCGTGCTGATATTTTAAAAATTAGCTTTACAATTGCTGAAAATTCTATTGCAAAATCTGGAGATAAAAAATATTATGTTCAAGTAATTGATAGTAAAAACAATGTTATTGGTGAGAAACAAACAGAAAATTTCGGTGATAAAACATTAACATATAGTTTTGCTACCAATATTAAATATGAAAATAAAACAGTTGATGTAACTCAAAATTTGCCAAGTGATAAACTTGAAAAAGGAAGTTTTTTTGTAAATATTTTCGACAAAGGAGAACTAGTTTCTAAAACAAGCTTTTCATTGAAATAGACAATTTTTAATTATAAAAAAAGGGATTCTCAACATGAGAATCCCTTTTTTTTTATAAATATTTATGAAACAATAGTTCCTTTAATTATTACAGTTTCTATTAGGTTGCTTCCAAATGCGTAAGGCAACTGATAATAAGAGCTAATTGGCTTAGTAATAATAACATTGGCTTTTTTACCTATTGTAATACTTCCATGCGTTTCAGAAAGTTCCATAGCATATGCGCCATTTATCGTGGCTGCATTTATAGCTTCTTCAGGTGTCATTTTCATTTTTATACAAGCCGTCGCGACCACAAAATTCATGTTTCCAGAAGGAGTTGAGCCAGGATTGAAATCGGTCGCTAATGCCAATGGTAATCCTGCAGAAATTATGTCTCGTGCCGGTGTATATGGCATACTCAAAAAATAAGAACACGAAGGCAAAGCAACTGGCATCGTTTGAGTATTTTTTAGGTCTTCAATATCTTCAGGATTGAGAACTTCAAGATGATCTACTGAAAGCGCGTTGTATTTTAAAGCTGCTTTTATTCCTCCAATAGCATAGAATTGATTGACATGAATTTTCGGAATTAATCCAAATTTGATTCCTGCAGCCATAATCTTTTCGGCTTCTTCTACAGAAAAATATCCCAATTCACAAAAAACATCTATAAAATCAGCAAGGTGTTCTTTGGCAATTTGAGGAAGCATTTCATTAATAATTAAATCAATATAATCGGTATGATTTTCTTTATATTCTAAAGGAAACGCGTGCGCACCAAGAAAAGTAGCTTTAATGGCAATTGGATAATTGTTTTTTAATTTTTGAATTACCCGAAGCATTTTCAATTCTCCTTCAACAGAAAGTCCGTAACCCGATTTAATTTCAACCGCTCCAGTTCCTAATTTCATTACTTCTTCCAGCCTAACTTTCGATTGATTATAAAGGTCTTCTTCCGAAGTTTCATTAAGTTTTTTAACTGAATTTAGAATTCCACCGCCCCGATTTGCAATTTCTTCATAAGACAAACCATTTATTCTATCTACAAATTCTTGTTCTCTATTTCCAGCATACACAATGTGCGTATGGCTATCGCACCAAGTGGGAAGCACCATTTTTCCAGCGGCATCAATCGTAGTATCTACGGAAGTTTCTGGACATTTATCCATTGTTCCAAAAGCAGCTATTATGTCATTTTCTATTAATAAAAAGGCGTTTTTAATAGTTGGAAGTACACCCATTTCTGCTCCAGAAACTTTTGAAATACCTTTTTCACGAACTTGAATTAACTCCTTTATATTGATAATTAAAATTTTCATGTAATGATTTTTAGTAAAAATAGTCTGAATTTTAGAATAATTCTTAAATTTAGACAAAATTAGACATTGTGAGAAAAATTAGATACAAAAAAGGCAGAAAAGTTCAACCTTCAACATTGGAATATACCGGAATTCACAACAAATTACAAACCGAAATGCAATTGTTTGTCTATGATGATTCGGATTTAACGGAATACCCTGACTTTAAAATCAACGAATTTTCTGATGCCATTGATTTGAAAAAGATAAACTGGTTGAATATTCATGGTTTGAGCGATATTGAATTGATAAAATCTATTGGAACTTTCTTAGATGTTGATAATTTTATTTTAGGAGATATTTTAAACACTACCCGAAGAACAAAATTAGATGAACTTCACGACATTTTATTTTTCAATATAAAATCACTTTTACCAACGGAACATTCTGATAATATTTCTGTCGAACATATAAGTTTCCTTATAAAAGAAGGAATTTTAGTATCTTTTCAAGAAAAAAGAAGCGATTTTTTTGTTCATATTCGGGAGCGAATTAGAACTCATTCGGGAATTGTAAGAACTAAAAAAGCCGATTATTTACTTTATCTATTGCTTGATGCGATAATGGAAAATTTCTATATCACTATTGAAGCGGAAGAAGACAAAGTAGAATTGTTAATTAGCCTTTCTAAAACAAGTGCCAATCCTTCTATTTTGGTTCAAATTGAGAAACACCGTGACAATTTTAATTTTTTAAAACGTTCCATTATTCCTTTACGGGATTCTTTATATTCTATTAAAAGTATTAAAGACGATGATGTTTTTAATGCCATAGCTCATGAAAATTTTAGTTTTTTTGCTCGTTTACACCAAAAAAGCTTAGAACTTTTAGATCAAATTGATGACGATATGGTTACGCTTGATAGTGCGTCAAATTTCTTTTTTTCTTCCCAAAATCACAAGATGAATGAAGTCATGAAAACATTAACGATTGTTTCTGCAATATTTATTCCTTTGACTTTTATTGTTGGAGTTTATGGAATGAATTTTGAAAATATGCCAGAATTGAAAAATCCAAATGGCTATTATATTGTTATCGGATTTATGTTTTCTATTGTAATTGGGATGGTTTATTACTTTAAAAAACGCAATTGGTTTTAATTACATCCATTTCAATAGTTTCTTTATCGTTTTCAATTTATCATTGTAAGGAGCATATCGCATTGGTAAATCAAGCCAATTTGCTTTTTTAACAATGACTTTTTTATGGGAAAAAGTATCAAAACTCAATTTCCCATGATATGCACCAATTCCGGAATGGCCAACGCCTCCAAACGGTAATCTATTGTTTGAGAAATGAATTACAGTGTCATTTATACATCCTCCTCCAAAAGAGAATTTTTGGATCATTTCTTCAGCAAAATAGTTGTTTGTTGTGAATACATATAACGACAATGGTTTTTCGTATTTCGTAATTATATGTTTTAAATCGACCATTTTTTGATAAGAAATAATTGGTAATATTGGTCCAAATATTTCCTCTTTCATTACTTCGCTATCTAGAGAAGGTTCGTCAATTAGAGTAGGAGCTAAGTAGCTATTTTCTTTATTGGATTGACCGCCAAAAACTACTTTTTCAGGTTCTATTAGGTTTAATAAGCGTTCCCAATTTCTTGTATTTATTATCCGAGTGAAATCAGGTGATAATTGAGGATTTTCTCCGTAAGCATTGGTGATTTCTTGTTTTAAATGTTCAATAAACTCTAATTTAATACTATCGTGAACTAATAAATAATCAGGTGCAATACAGGTTTGACCAGCATTAATAAATTTACCCCAAACAATTCGTTTTGCAGCTAGTTTTAAATCGGCGGTTTCATCAATAATACAAGGGTTTTTTCCGCCTAATTCTAATGTTATTGGAGTTAGATGGTCAGCAGCGGCTTTGTAAACAATTTTTCCTACAGCTACACTTCCAGTAAAAAAGATATAATCCCAGCGTTGTGATAATAGGTTTTGCGACACCTCAACACCGCCTTCAATTACTTCTACATGATTTTTATCAAATACATTTGAAATAATTTCAGCAATCAAACTTGACGTGTGTGGCGTTAACTCTGATGGTTTTAATACAATTGAATTTCCCGCAGAAACAGCTGCTATTAAAGGACATAAAGCCAATTGAAAAGGATAATTCCAAGGTGCTATTATCAAAACTTTACCATAGGGTTCACTGTAGATATAATCTTTTGAAGGGTAATTTAAAATTGAAGGAAGTACTTTTTTGGTTTTCGACCAACATTTTATATTTTTTATAGTGTGCTTTAAGTCACTAATTACGTAATTTGTTTCTGTTAATACAGCTTCAAAAGCGGGTTTCTTAAAATCATTATACAAAGCTTGAATAATCCGTTCTTCATTTTTTTGTATAGAAAACAATAATTTTTTCAAGGATTCTTTTCGGAAATTGATATTGGTTTTGTATTCCATAATTTAATAATTAGAGGTAAAAAATTAGTATAAATTTAGGTAATTATAGAAAAGCAAATCTGAATCCAGTATAAAAATCGGCTTGTTTTCCATCACTTGTAATTGCTGAAAGAACAGAATTAGAACCTAGAAAAAATCCACCCAATCTAAATCCGACTCCGGCTGTTGTTCCAGAAACCTCATTAATAGCAACTGGGATAAAGGCTTCAAAGAACCCAACAGAAAATCTAGGAGTTACAGAAATTATATTCTGAGAAGTGATTTGGTCGTTTCCACTGTTGCTATTAATTTTTTGTTGTGTGAAAAGGGTAACATTTACTTTAGGAATAATTTTGATATCTGCATAAAGGTTGAAAACTGTAGGAAGTTGTACTTTAAAATCTGTATTTTGAGGGGTTTTGTTTAAAAACCCACTATCAAATAAAGTTTTTTCAATATCTTTTACACCGTTATCATTTTGAAATTCATTCAAATTCAATTGTTGTGAGCCTTGAATTGACAATGTATAATTAGTAGAATAATTTGAATCGGATTTAAAAGTCATGCTTCCTATATTTTTTAAAGCAGCGCCAATTTTTAATTTATAATTCTTTCCGCTACTGATAAGTTGATAGTCAAAACCGATATCTGTTGCCATTCCTTGAAGATTTCCAAATACTGATTTGGTGTAATCGCTTGTGTTTGTAAACTGATTTCCAAGACTTCCTGAATAGGCAATGTTCATATTCGCACTAGTATTCGTAAGTACTAAATTTCCTGCATTGTCAGTAATTGTACCTTGAAATTTATCAAGTCCAATATTTGCATACGCACCAGGAAATAATAGTTTAAGAGTAATACCGGCATTAATTTTATATTTTTCAGTTTCATAAATTTTGTGAGCAACAGAAAAACCAATTTCTCCCCAAGCAGTAGCATTCATCCTTTGATTTGTAGAACTAGAAATTACAGAAGAACTTCCTACGGAATTTAATGCGCTATTAATAAGTGCTGAACCAAGATTTGGATCTACATCTACAACATTGCCTTTGATATGCCCTTTTGATGTAACCGCAAATCCCCATTTCAATAATTTGATAGCAAATCCAGGTCCTAGAAATTCAGTATCAATATTAAAATTCACAGGGTCAGTACCTTTAAAAATCATGTTTTCTAAATTGTTTCCATCAATAATATCACTGAATCCAATTTTATTATTAGAAATATTGATGCTTGAAGAGAACATTTGTACTTCAAATTTGTTTTTTAAACTGGCTAATTCAGAAGGATTCATTCCAACATTAAGTATTCCAACCCTTTTAGAAGTTGTAATTCCTGAGAAATGATCTTGAGAAAAAGAATTCAAAGAAAAAAGGAATATCGGAATTAAGAGGAGGTTTTTCATTCGATTTTTTTGTTAAAATTAGTTGAATCTATGGAAATATAAATTTACATTTTTTTTTAATTAAATAGCATCCCAAATAACATCTTTTGGTGTGGCTGCAATAATTATTATATTTTCTTTAGTAACAGGATGCATAAAAACTAATTTTCTAGCATGAAGGTGAATACCTCCATCGGGATTGCTTCTGTCAAATCCATATTTTAAATCTCCTTTTATTGGTGATCCAATAGCTGATAATTGTGCTCTAATTTGATGGTGTCTTCCCGTATGAAGATTTATTTCTAAAGCAAAATAGTTTTGAAGAGTGGCAATAATTTTATAGTCTAAACTTGCCAATTTACTTTCGGGAACTTCTTTATGGTGTGCTTTTGAAGTGTTGTTTTTTTCATTCCTTTTCAGAAAATGAACTAACGTATCTTCACTATTTATTGGTTTGTTTTTAACAATTGCCCAATATGTTTTGTGAGTTTCTCGATTGCTAAAAAGTTCATTCATTCGGGATAAAGCCTTACTAGTTCTTGCAAAAACTACAATTCCAGTTGTCGGTCTGTCCAATCGATGAACGACGCCTAAAAAAACTTCTCCAGGCTTGTTGTATTTGTCTTTTATGTATTCTTTTACGACATCCGACAAGGGTTTGTCGCCTGTTTTGTCACCTTGAACAATATCTCCAACACGCTTATTAACCAAAATTAGATGATTGTCTTCGTGAAGTACTTGCAGGTTGTTTTTATCTGAAATTATTTTCATTTTAATTCTCCCTTTGGGGGTTAGGGGGCCTTAATATTGCTCATTCACATTAGGAAAATCATTCGATTTCACATCTTTCACATATTGACTAATTGCAGAAGTCATTTGCTCATATAAATTCAAATACCGTCTTAAAAATCTAGGACTAAATTCATTATTCATACCCAACATATCGTGAATTACTAGGACTTGTCCGTCAACGTTACTACCAGCACCAATTCCAATAACAGGAATTGAAATACTTTGTGCTACTTTTGCTGCTAAATGTGCTGGAATTTTTTCTAATACCAAAGCAAAGCATCCAATTTTCTCAAGCATTTTAGCGTCTTGCATTAACTTTTCAGCTTCCTCTTCTTCTTTGGCACGAACGGTGTAACTTCCAAATTTGTATATCGATTGCGGTGTCAAGCCCAAATGTCCCATTACAGGAATTCCGGCATTTAATATTTTCTTTATTGAATCTTTAATTTCGCTGCCTCCTTCTAATTTCACGGCATGTCCACCACTTTCTTTCATTATTCTAATTGAAGAACGTAAGGCTTCTTTTGGGTCTGATTGGTAGCTTCCAAAAGGTAAATCTACCACAACCAATGCTCTTTCGATGGCGCGAACAACTCCAGATGCGTGATAAATCATTTGGTCTAATGTAATTGGCAATGTCGTTTCGTGTCCCGCCATTACATTGGAAGCAGAATCTCCAACAAGAATTACGTCAATTCCAGCAGTATCTACAATTTTTGCCATGGAATAATCATAAGCTGTAAGCATTGAAATTTTCTCGCCATTGGCTTTCATCTCAATAAGTGACTTGGTAGTTATTCTTTTATAATCCTTTTTAGCTACTGACATTATGATTTTAATTATAGTTTATGTAAATAATTTTCGCAAAAATAATCAAATTTGTTTGATTAAATAGATATTTATGTTGAGGTTTATTTTAGATTTTTGATTTCAGATTTCAGATTTTAAACAGTGTAAATTTGTGAAATCTGTGTTTATATTTAAATTAGTCGAAAAAAATTTTAGCAATTCACCGATTAAACTTTAAACTTCCCTAACAATCAGACATATTCACTGCAATTGCCAATCCACCTTCTGAAGTTTCTTTGTATTTATTATTCATATCTTTTGCTGTTTGCCACATGGTATCAATCACTTTATCCAAGGGAACTTTTGCATTTTTAGGATTTGTTTCTAATGCTAATTCGGCTGCATTTATAGCTTTTATAGCTCCCATTGTATTTCTTTCAATACAAGGAATTTGAACTAAACCACCCACAGGATCACAAGTCATTCCCAAATGATGCTCCATAGCTATTTCGGCAGCCATTAAAACTTGTTCTGGAGTTCCACCCATTAATTCGCACAATGCCGCAGCAGCCATAGATGATGAGACGCCAATTTCAGCTTGACAACCACCCATTGCTGCAGAAATAGTAGATCCCTTTTTGAAAACACTTCCTATTTCTCCTGCAACCATCAAAAATTGTTTGATTTCTTTTTCGCCTGCATTATGATTTTCAATGACTAAATAATACATTAAAACGGCAGGAATAACGCCCGCACTTCCATTGGTCGGTGCTGTAACGACTCGTCCTAAAGCAGCATTTACTTCATTTACCGCAAGGGCAAAACAACTTACCCATTTTAAAATTTGACGGAATTTTACTTCTGTTTTTCTGATTTCTTCAAGCCAATTTTGAGGTGAATTATAATTGGCTAAACCAATTAAATTTTGATGCATATCAAAAGCTCTTCTTCTTACATTTAATCCTCCTGGAAGAATTCCTTCAGAGTGACAACCGATATACATGCATTCTAACATTGTATTCCAAATCCGCATCAATTCATGGTTGATGGTTTCTTCGGTGCGCATCGATTTTTCATTTTCATAAACAATTTCTGAAACCTTTTTGTTTTCTGTGGTACAATAGTCTAAAAGTTCCGATGCGTTTGATATTTGAAAAGGAAAAGCACATTTTATTTTTAGTTTTTGTTTCGCATTTTCACGCTCTTCTTTCACGACAAATCCACCTCCAATAGAGTAAAATGTTGATGAATATTCCGAATCATCATTGGCGAAAGCCGTAAATTTCATGCCATTTGAATGAAAAGGAAGAAAATTTTTATTAAAAACAATGTCTTGAAGAAAATAGAATGGTATTGGCATTTCGTTGCCTAAAAGAATCTCGTTTTTATCTTCAATTGATTTTATAATTTTAGATATATTTTCGATGGGAATATATTCAGGATCTTGACCGTTCAAACCAAGCATAAGTGCGAAATCTGTGGCGTGTCCTTTGCCGGTTAAGGAAAGGGAACCGTATAAATCAACTTTAATTCGGGTGGTTTTTTGCAAAATAGTATTACTTCGCAATTCCCCAAGAAAACGCTCTGCTGCTCGCCAAGGGCCTAATGTGTGTGAACTCGAAGGACCAACACCGATTTTTAGCATATCGAAAACAGAGATACATTCTTCCATATTTTTGTCAAATTTATTGCAACAAATATAAATTAATGTTATGATATAATAGATTTATCTGCTAAAAATTATGAATTTGATAGTAAAGATAGGTTTATTTTGTTTAAATTCACATTTTATTCAAATTAGAAACAACTTGCTTGACTGTTTTTGTATTACTTTTTATAATCTACAGATAAAGAATTCACACAATAGCGTTGACCAGTTTTGGTAGGGCCATCATCAAAAACATGTCCTAAATGACCACCACAATTGGCACAAACAATTTCTGTACGAATCATTCCGTGTGTAGCATCTTTTATGTATTTTACTTTACCAGGTATCGATTCATCAAAGGAAGGCCATCCGCAATGTGCATCAAATTTAGAATCACTTTCAAATAATGGTTCGCCACAACCACCACAACAATAAATACCTTTTTCAAAAAAGAGATTGTATTTTCCTGAATGTGGAAATTCCGTTCCTTTTTGACGAAGGATTTTATAGCGTTCTAAACCCAATTGGTCTTTCCACTCTTGTTCCGATTTTTCTATTGAAGGACTCATTTTTTAGAAGGTATAAATTTAACAGATACAGAATTAGTACAAAATCTTTGTCCAGTTTCGGTAGGTCCGTCATCAAAAACATGTCCTAGGTGACCACCACATTTTGCGCAATTAACTTCAGTTCGAGACATTCCAAAACTGGAATCAGTTATGTAAGTAACGGAACCTTTTATGGCTTTATCATAGGAAGGCCAACCACAATCTGAATGAAATTTAGCATCGGAATTAAAAAGTAAATTTCCACAAGCGGCACAAACGTAGTTTCCTTTTTCGAAGGTGTTTACATATTTTCCTGAGAAGGGACGTTCAGTTCCTTTTTCTCGTAGTACTTCAAATTGCTCTGGTGTTAATTCTTTTTTCCACTGGGCTTCTGATTTTTGAATTTCAAGTGGTTCTTTTTTCTTTTTTTCTTGTGCTTGACAGGAAAATTGTGAAACGCAAAGTAGTAATACTAAATAGTTTTTCATAATGCAGTAATTAAGTGGTGATAAATTCTATCGTTTTTTCAATCACAAAAGAATTACCCAAGATTTTTCGGTGTCCTAAATGCTGTGTGATTAATAATTCTCCGTTTTTTAAATGATCGTAAATGTGTATTGAAGCTTCAATGGGAACTTCATAATCGTTTTCATCATGAATAACAAGAACTGGAATTTTAATTTCTTTCGCAGCAAGAAAAGCTGAATAGTTTTCCATTGGTTCCTTATATTTATTTTCGAAATGCTGCTGCAAATGTGAGCTAAATTCAGATTTAAGTTCTAATTTATCTACAAAAGCAACTAAAATATCTTTCACCTTATCACCACTTCCAATGATAGTTAATCGATTAATTTCCAATCCTTTTTTTATTGAATTAAGCAAAACCATTCCTCCTAATGAATGTCCCACAGCAGCTTCAAATGGTCCAAATTTCTTATCAATTTCTAATATGGAAGCAATAAATTCCGTCATTATCGTTGAATTCCCAGATGATTTTCCGTGTGCTGGAGCATCAAAGCTTATTGTTGAAAACCCTTTATTTACAAATGCATCTGCGAATTTCACCAATTGAGTTCCGCGTCCTGACCAACCGTGGACGAGTAATATTTTTTTGTCATTTTTGCCATAATGGTAGACTACAATTTCTTTGTTTATGCTTGGAATATAAAGTTTATTTTGAATACTTTTTTTGTCCATTTCCAATTCTCTCTTTGGAAATTTGTGTTTTATTGGCTTTGTAAATAGCCGTGCTAAATAAAATATTGTCAGTTTTACAGAAAAAAATTGAAGTATTTTTCCAATATAAATAATGACTTTCGGAACTTTCAAATGTTGCTTTTTATTTGAATTCAATGGAATTAATTTAGATGAATTTTTATTGATGCAATTTAGGATATTATTTTTCCTTTAGCATTTTACATATATTAAATTAATCATAAAATAGTTAACAAATTAAAGTAAAAAATACTCATGTATTTTTATGTTATAGCATTAAAATAAAGAGATATATTTGTAACTTTAGCATTCAAAATTAAAATTAAATTTTTATGAAGAAGCACTTGATCTTATTTATTACAGCTATTTCTATTCTTAATTCTTGTGCCAAAAATCCATTTACAGGTAAAAACACCTTGAATTTTGTTCCCAATAGCGAGTTGTTTGCAACCTCTTTCCAGCAATACGGTAGTTTTTTGAAAGACAATAAAGTGGTTGTTGGAACTACCGATGCAAAACGTGTTGAAGCCGTTGGTATGAAAATTAAAGTGGCAGCCGAAAAATATTTGAACGCCAATGGATTTAAAGACTATTTAAAGGATTATTCTTGGGAATATAAATTGGTTGAAAGTAAAGAAGTGAATGCTTGGTGTTTGCCAGGAGGAAAAATAGTATTTTATTCTGCCATTTTGCCAATTTGTAAAGACGACGCCGGAATGGCAACCGTAATGGGTCACGAAGTAGCGCACGCATTGGCAAATCATGGAGCGCAACGAATGAGTGCGGGTATATTGCAACAAGCAGGAGCAGGAGTTGTAGGAATTGCTATAGATTCTAAAAGCAATCAAGAAAAACAAATTTGGTTGAGTGCTTACGGTGGAATTACGCAATATGGTGCGATGTTGCCTTTTAGCCGAAGTCACGAAAGCGAAGGCGACAAAATAGGTTTAATTCTAATGGCAATTGCAGGTTATGATCCAACTACAGCGGTCGCATTTTGGGAAAGAATGTCTGCAAATTCAGGAGGTAAAAAACAACCAGAATTTTTAAGCACTCACCCATCTGATGCTAATAGAATAGCAAAATTGAGAAGTTTAATCCCAGAAGCTAAAATTGAAGCAGCCAAATTTGGTGTTATTTTTAAATAAAAATACTACCTTCGGTGCTGTCTTAAAGACTTTTTTATCTAAAACTTACTGATTATTTATGGCAAATCTTGAAAAAGGAAATTCGAAATTACTGAATGCTTGGGCTTTCTATGATTGGGCAAATTCCGTTTACAGCTTGGTAATTGCATCCGCAATTTTCCCTATTTTTTATGGCGCATTATTCAAAATTAGAGGCGTTTCCTATATTGATGTATTTGGAACAACTCTCAAAAGCACGGCGTTAATTAGTTTTGTAACTGCAGCCGCATTTCTATTGGTTGCGTTTATTTCGCCATTGTTATCCGGTATCGCCGATTATGCTGGAAATAAAAAGAACTTTATGAAATTCTTCTGCTATTTGGGTGCACTTTCGTGTATTGCAATGTATTGGTTTTCGTTGGAACACATTTATTATAGCTTAATTGCGTACTTTTTTGGATTGGTAGGTTTTTGGGGAAGTTTGGTTTTTTACAATTCTTATTTGCCTGATATTGCATTTCCAGATCAACAAGATAAAATTAGTGCCAAAGGATTTTCAATGGGATATATTGGTAGCGTATTATTACTACTAGTTAATCTAGCAATGGTTATGAAACCAGAGTTTTTTGGAATAACTGGAACTTCGGGTGAAGCAAGTATGAAAGCAATGCGTTATTCGTTTGTGATGGTTGGTATTTGGTGGATTGGTTTCAGCCAGTATACCTACTACTATTTGCCGAAAGGAAATAAAGGTCATAAAGTTACAAAAGCAGTAGTTTTTAATGGATTTCACGAACTTAAAAAAGTTTGGAATTTGTTAGAACACAACGTACTATTAAAGCGATTTTTGGCTAGTTTCTTCATTTATGGAATGGCGGTTCAAACGGTTATGATTATTGCAGTTTACTTTGGAGAACAAGAAATTTCTTGGAAATCTGACAGTGAAAAAACTACAGGATTAATAATCAGTATTTTAGTTATTCAATTGGTAGCTATTTTGGGTGCTAATTTAACTTCAAAAGCTTCAGAAAAGTTAGGAAACATTACCACTTTAATATTCTTAAATTGCGTGTGGGCGGTTCTATGTATATTTGCATTTTTTGTAGAAACTCCCAAAGAGTTTTATTTAACGGCCGGTTTTGTTGGTCTAGTAATGGGAGGAATTCAAGCGCTTTCCCGTTCTACGTATTCTAAAATGTTACCAGAAACAGATGATACAGCTTCTTTTTTTAGTTTTTACGATGTTTCAGAAAAAATTGGAATTGTAATTGGAATGTGTCTTTATGGAATTATTGACCAAGTAACAGGAAGTCCAAGATTTTCAATAGTGTTTTTAGGGTTGTTTTTTGTTGTTGGTATATTTTTATTATTGAGAGTTAAAAGAAAAATTATTATTGCAATATAAATTGATTTATATTTGACAAAAAATTTAATTATAGTATAATGAATACAATAAAATTAACTGCAGCAGTACTTTCTGTTTTTACTTTAACGATTTTTACTTCTTGTAATGTTGAGCCGATTGACTCAGATTTGCTTGGAAACATTATAAATCCTGCAAGTATTGCTGGAACTTATAGAATGACCGCATTTAACACGGGAATTCCAACAGATTTAAATAATAATGGAACAACGTCTACGAATCAAATGTTAGAAACATCTTGTTTTAATAACAACTTTATTACAATAAATCCTAATAGTACATTCACGGCAACTTCAAAAGGTGTTGATGTAAGCGCAGCAGCAACTTTGGAATGTTACACTGATCCAGATATTACAGGAACATGGGTACTTAATGGAACTGTTCTAACTTTAGAGTATGTTGACGCTACTGTTCAAACTTTTGAAATGTTTTCAGTATCTGGAAATACATTAACTTACAGTGTCCCACTTGGAGAAATTGTAAATATTACTTCAACAAATACTGCCATATACATAAATTCAAGTTATAATATTATTTATACACGATAACTTCACATTCAAATTATTTCAAAGCTATCTTTTCTGAGATAGCTTTTTTTATATTGAAATGGCATAAAGATTGCTTTATCATTAAAATAATTTAAATGCTTTATTATTAGTTTAATATGCTTTTTTCATAGTAAACAAGTGAAATTCAGCAAACAAATACTCATTTTAGATTTCATTAATTACAATTTATACTATCAAAACGACCTAATTTTTACTATGTCAAATCCAAAAATAATTACTATTGACAATTTGTCACTTCAAGAATTTGATTCCGAAGCAGAATTAATTCCTCTTTTAACACCTGAAGACGAAGAAGAGATGAATAATGAGGAATTGCCAGAATCCTTGGCGATTTTACCTTTACGAAATACAGTTTTATTCCCTGGAGTAGTTATTCCGATTACTGCCGGAAGAGATAAATCTATAAAATTAATTAATGATGCTAATGCAGCGGGAAAAGACATTGGAGTAGTTTCTCAAATAAATGAAGAAGATGAAGATCCTACCCAAAACGAAATTCATTCTATCGGTACAGTTGCAAAAATACTTCGCGTTCTAAAAATGCCTGATGGCAATATTACCGTTATTCTTCAAGGTAAAAAGCGTTTTGAGATTGACACAGTTATTTCTCAAGCACCTTATTTAACTTCAACTGTTAAGGATATTGTAGAAACACGTCCTGCCAAAAAAGACAAAGAGTTTACTGTTATTATTGATTCTATAAAAGAATTGGCAATCCAAATTATTAAGGAAAGTCCGAATATTCCAACCGAAGCTACATTTGCAATTAAGAATATTGAAAGTAAATCATTCTTAATCAATTTTGTATCTTCAAACATGAACTTATCTGTTAATGAAAAACAAGAGTTGTTGAATATTAAGGATTTAAAAGAAAGAGCTTTAGAAACTTTAAGATATATGAATATTGAACTTCAAAAATTGGAGTTGAAAAATGATATTCAGTCAAAAGTTCGCTTTGATTTAGACCAACAACAACGGGAATATTTCTTGCACCAGCAAATGAAAACCATTCAGGAAGAATTAGGCGGTGCTTCTCAAGAAGAAGAAGTGGAAGAAATGGTTGAAAAAGCAGCACTCAAAAAATGGGACGATGATACCAAAAAACATTTCGAAAAAGAATTGACAAAAATGCGTCGTATGAATCCCCAAGCGCCTGATTTTGGAATTCAAAGAAACTATTTAGAATTGTTTTTAGAGTTGCCTTGGAATGAATATTCTAAAGATAATTTCGATTTAAAAAGAGCACAAAAAATTCTTGATCGGGACCATTTTGGTTTAGAAGATGTCAAGAAAAGAATGATAGAACATTTGGCGGTTTTGAAATTGCGAAATGACATGAAATCGCCTATTATTTGTTTGACAGGACCTCCTGGTGTTGGAAAAACATCAATAGGAAAATCTGTTGCTGAAGCTTTAGGACGTAAATATGTTAGAATTTCTCTTGGTGGTTTGCGTGATGAAGCAGAAATTCGCGGACATAGAAAAACCTATATTGGCGCTATGTCAGGACGTATTATTCAAAGCTTGAAAAAAGCAGGAACATCAAATCCTGTTTTTGTATTGGATGAAATCGATAAATTAGCCATGGGAAATCAAGGCGATCCTTCTTCGGCATTATTGGAAGTTTTAGATCCAGAACAAAACAACGCTTTCTATGATAATTTCCTTGAAATGGGCTACGATTTATCGAAAGTAATGTTCATTGCAACGTCAAATAATATGGCAACTATTCAGCCTGCATTGCGAGACAGAATGGAAATCATAAAAATGTCTGGATATACAATTGAAGAAAAAACTGAAATTGCACGCCAACATTTATTTCCGCGTCAATTGAAGGAGCACGGATTGACTATAAAAGATTTATCCATTGGGAAAAAACAATTGGAGAAAATTGTAGAAGGATATACCCGTGAATCTGGTGTTCGTGGATTAGAAGCTAAAATTGCTCAAGTTATCAGAAATGCTGCCAAATCCATTGCTATGGAGGAGGAGTACAACAAAAAAGTTACAGATTTTGATATTATTCAAGTTTTGGGCGTTCCTAGATTAGAAAGAGATAAATATGAAAATAATGATGTTGCAGGCGTTGTAACAGGTTTGGCCTGGACAAGTGTTGGCGGTGACATTCTATTCATAGAATCCTTGATTTCTAAAGGAAAAGGAGCGATGACAATTACTGGGAATCTTGGAACAGTAATGAAAGAATCGGCTACAATTGCATTGGAATACATAAAATCAAACGCTGAAATTTTCAGTATCGACCCTGAAATGATTTCTAAATATAATATCCATTTACACGTTCCTGAAGGCGCAACACCAAAAGACGGACCAAGTGCTGGAATTGCAATGCTAACGTCTTTAGTCTCTTTATTTACTCAAAAACGAATTAAGAAAAGTCTTGCTATGACTGGTGAAATCACTTTAAGAGGAAAAGTTTTACCCGTTGGAGGAATAAAAGAAAAAATATTGGCTGCAAAAAGAGCCAACATCAAAGAAATCGTATTATGTCACGAAAATAAAAGTGATATTGATGAAATTAAACCTGAATATTTAGAAGGATTGAAGTTTCATTACGTTAAAGAAATGAGCGAGGTTCTAGCAATTGCTTTAACCAATCAGAAAGTGAAAAATCCTAAAGTTTTATAAATTAAAAACGGCTAAGCAATTAGCCGTTTTTTTTATTAAAAATAATATCTTCGCATTTGCGTTATATATGCAGAAAAAACAAATATGTTCAAAAATCAATTATATGTAATCGTCATTCTTTTTTGTTCCGTAGCCAATGGACAAATAGGAGGGCAGTCGGTATATCAATTTTTGAATTTGGTAACTTCGCCACGTCAAGCTGCATTGGGTGGAAAAATCATTACTATTTATGATAATGACGTTAATCAAGCCAACTTTAATCCTGCAACGATAAATTCAGAAATGGACAATCATTTAGCGATGAATTACGGAAGCTATTTTGGAGAAGTAACTTATGGAACCGCTTCATATGCCTATACTTTTGATCGGCATTTGCAAACTTTTCAAGCTGGCGTTAATTATGTTAATTATGGAAATTTTCAAGGAACTGATGAAGCTGGGAATCCCACTTCCGATTTTACAGGAAGTGAAATAGCACTTTCTTTTGGGTATTCTTTTATGATTCCAAACGTTCCTGTTCACTTTGGTGCCAATGCCAAATTGATTTCATCTACATTAGAAAGTTATAATTCTTTTGGAGGTGCTGTTGATTTAGGGGCACTTTTTATTGATGAACGAAATGATGTAAATTGGGCTTTAGTAGTTAGAAATATTGGCACACAATTTACTACCTATTCAGGAACAAAGGAAAAATTACCTATGGAAGTGTTAATTGGAGTTTCTCAAGAAGTTGAAAACGTACCCATTCGCTGGCATTTGACATTAGAAAATTTACAACAGTGGAATATTGCTTTTTCAAATCCCGCACGTGCAATTGGTTCTATTGATGGCGGCTCGACACCTGATAAAGTTTCGGTTTTCAATAATGCCTTGCGGCACGTAATCATTGGCGTAGAATTATTTCCGAGGAAAAGTTTTAATGTTCGTTTAGGATATAATTTCAGAAGAGGAGAGGAGTTACGCATTTTAGAACAGCGCAATTTTTCCGGAATTTCACTTGGTTTTGGATTAAAATTCAATAATCTAAAGTTCAATTATTCCTATTCTCGTTATACATTAGCAGGAAATACAAGTTTATTTGGTTTAACTATTAATTTTCAAGAATAGATTTTGGATAAAAAAATTACTATCGCAATTGACGGATTTTCGTCAACAGGAAAAAGTACTTTGGCAAAACAATTGGCCAAACATTTGGGATATGTTTATGTTGATACTGGTGCTATGTATCGTGCTGTTGCTTATTTTGCGATGCAAAACGGATTTATAAAACCTGATATTTTCGATAAAAATGGCTTGATTGAAAGTTTACCAAATATAAAATTATATTTCCAATTTAATGCCGAATTAGGATTTGCAGAAATATATTTAAACAATATAAATATTGAAAAAGAAATTCGAACCATCGAAGTTTCCAATTACGTAAGTAAAGTTGCCGAAGTTTCCGAAGTTCGAGCTAAATTAGTAGAGCAACAGCAGCAAATGGGAAAAGGCAAAGGCATTGTGATGGACGGAAGAGACATTGCAACTGTTGTTTTTCCCGATGCCGAACTTAAGATTTTTATGACTGCCAGTGCTCAAACACGTGCCCAAAGACGTTTTGACGAATTGCAACAAAAAGGTGACATCGTTTCTTTTGATGAAGTTCTAAAAAATGTGGAAGAGCGCGATTATATTGATACGCACAGAGATGATTCTCCTTTATTAAAAGATAAAAATGCCATTGAAATTGACAATTCTCACCTAACTCGAGAAGAACAGTTTAACAAAGTCCTGACATTAGTTCAAAATCGTATATAGACTAGCTATAATATTTATAAAATAGATTTGATTATATTAATTTATTGTTAGTTTTACATAACTAAAAAACTACGTTAATTAAACTATATTTTTATGAGTATTAAAAATCGCCTTACATTAATGAGTTTCCTCCAATTTTTTGTTTGGGGAGCTTGGTTGATAACCGTTGGAAACTATTGGTTTGGAACCAAGCAATGGAGCGGAGAACAATTCGGCGCTATCTTTTCAACCCTGGGATTATCCTCAATTATTATGCCCGCAATCACAGGAATTATTGCTGATAAATGGATTAATGCCGAAAAATTATATGGAATTCTACACATTTTAGGTGGTTTAGCTTTAATCTATATTCCTCAAGTTGAAGATCCTATAACTTTTTATTGGGTAATTTTTGGAGCAATGTTGTGCTATATGCCAACAATTTCGTTATCCAATTCTGTTGCCTATAACATCCTGAAAAACAATAACTTCGATGTTGTAAAAGTTTTCCCGCCAATTCGTGTTTGGGGAACTATTGGTTTTATCGCCGCAATGTGGTTGACCAATTTATCTGGAAATAAAGCTTCCGCAAATATGTTTTACATCGCAGCAATTGCAGCAATTATCTTAGGAATTTACTCTTTCACACTTCCAAAATGCCCGCCACAAAAATTAATTGCCGAAAATGCTACGTTAACTCAAAAATTAGGTCTCGATGCATTCAAATTATTTGGCACCTATAAAATGGCACTATTCTTCATATTCTCAATGTTTCTTGGTGGTGCATTGCAATTGACGAACATGTATGGTGATGTGTTTTTATCTGAATTCGGAAAAATTCCGGAATATGCCAATAGTATTGTTGTTACAAAATCAACCTTGATTATGTCAATTTCTCAAATATCTGAAACCTTGTTCATCTTGGCAATTCCATTTTTCTTAAAACGATTTGGAATCAAACAAGTAATGCTGATTTCAATGTTAGCATGGGTATTGCGTTTCGGATTGTTTGCTTACGGAAACCCAGCTGACGGACTTTGGATGATTGTTTTATCGTGTGTTATTTATGGAATGGCGTTCGATTTCTTCAATATTTCGGGTTCCTTATTTGTGGAAACAACCACCGATTCTAAAATGCGATCTTCTGCACAAGGTCTATTTATGATGATGTCAAACGGTTTTGGTGCCTTTTTTGGCGGAATAGTAAGCGGTTTCGTAATTGATAAATATTTTACTATAAATGGTGCCCGTGATTGGCATTCAATTTGGCTTGCATTTGCAATTTATGCGCTAATAATAGGAATCGCCTTTGCCATTTTCTTCAAGCACAAACATCACCAACATGAACTGGCATAGGTAAGTCACTAAGTGGATAAATAAAATATTCCCGACAGGTCTTAGACTTTGTCGGGTTTTTTGTTTTATTACAAAAACCAATAGTATAGGGAAGTGCACATTCCGTTTTCTTTCGAACGGGATTAAGAAAAGGTTTTTTCTAGAAGTTTTTTTTATTGTTTCGTGAAAACGTTCTAATTGGCTTGACCTGAAACTACAATAAATAGAATCCGAATAAGTTTCAAATTGATCAAATCTATATACAACTACTATTCGATAAAGCGCTTTTCTTTATCTTAATAGAGAAAAATGAGCTTTAAATTGCTGGTTTGTTCCTAGTTCAATATAATCAACTGTAAACCAATAATCTGTAGCGGGTAAAGGACGCCCATTATACATTCCGTCCCAACCTGGTCCAGAAGGTTTTATTTGCTTTATTAACTTCCCATAACGATCAAAGATATTTATGATAGCGTTAAGTTGGTTTCGCAATTCATTAATATTCCATGTGTCATGATAACTGTCTCCATTTGGTGTGAAATAATTGGGATAATTTACAATCTGTACAAGTATCTTTTTTATGCCACAGCCAAATTTATCTTTAACCCAAATTTCATGGGTACCCATCATTAAATCTGTAAACTCGTTGCTATCTTGATACGGATTATTGTCTAATTTATATTCGTAATCATCCACTGGAAGTACGGAAACAACTATCGTTTGTATGTCTGAAAAATAACTTGAAACTGTTGCTGTAACTACTGATGGTGGATAAAAAGTAGCGATTGTAGTTGTTGCCGTTGCTGAACATCCCGTTGCATTATTAGTCATTGTAACCGCATAATTTCCAGGAGCTGTTGCCGTATAACTACTCCCTGATTGTCCTAAAAGTATTCCGTTGGCATTTGACCAAACAAAGGAATTGGTATTTACGCTTAAATTTGTTGCTAGTGTAAATCGACCAATTGGAAGACCAGCATCATCAACACAAATATAACCGTCTTGTGGAAGTGTAACTATTGGCAATTCGTTAATAGTAATGGTTCCGTTATAAGTTGCTGCCGGTGCGCAACCCCCTGATGTTGTTATTGTATAATTGAAAATTCCTGAAACCGTAGTTGTGCCACTAATTGTATAAACGCCATTACTGTAATTGTCCGAAAGTCCTAGGGGCAAAGTTCCACTTGTAATTCCTGCTCCAGTAGCTAGTCCACCTATATTGAATAGAATAGGATTAATTGGTGACGAAATGCAAAACGTGGGCGTTGGTGTAGCTAAAACAATAGTTGGCAACGGGTTGATAGTAATTGAGAAAGTACTACTTCCTGCATTCTGGCAAATTGCAGGATTTGCCAGAAGCGTATAGGTAATTACATAAGTTCCTTCAAGGCTAGTAGTTAAATCGATAGTTCCAGTAGTGGAGTTTATATCCAATCCAGTTGTTGAAGAAAAAGTGCCTCCTGGAGTAAATCCCGAGGTTAGAAAGGGTGTAGGATTGGCTGAATTAATACAAACAGGTGAGCTATATGTAAACGCCGTAACCGAAGGTGGTTCAACCAACAAGTCAAAATCGCTGATGGCAAAACAACTGGTATTTATATTGCTCAAGCGAAGATATATCTTTTGTGGATTGCTTGTATTTTGGAATGCAGTTGTATTCGAAATAGCATTTATATTGGTAACGGCATCATTATAATTGGTGAAAAAATCGACAATAACATTCGTTTGAGTTCCAATTGCCAAACTGATATTAGGCGTTAAATCAAAATTAGCTCTCCCTGGCAAGCTCGGCAAACTGCATTGGCGAATGTCTGTAGTTGTTACGGGTGCTGGAGGTTGGTAGAAAGTAGCCGTTCCAGTCCAATTTACAGAAAAAGCACTTTCACCTTGAGGCCTGTCAATGGCGATATAGTAGGTTTCGTTGTCCAATACATCCATCCATTTTATAAAACTATTTCCATCGGCGCCAGGACCTTCGCTAACATCTGTTTCAGTGCTATTCATTCCCGTTAGGTTGTTAGGCTGATTAATAGCTTGAGGATTTGTCGTTGAACATCGAATGGCTGTCCCAAGATTATTACAACTTACATTAGGGCCAAAAATCCAGAAATCAAGGTCTTCAGTAATACTGCTGCTTTGAGGTGTTAGTAAAAATCCCAAAGTTCCTCCTGTATTTATTTTAATTTTTAACCAAAGACTGTTGTTTTCTCCACTACTACAAGCGTTACTAGACGAAATTTCTTGAATGCCCACTCCATTTGATGTTAAACCGGAGAGATTGGTGTTGCCACAAATAAAAATAGCATCAACACAATCATTTTGTGAGACCATTCGTAATGACGTAAAAAGAAATACTAAAGCAAAGACAAGCTCGATTGTATTTATTTTATGTTTGGAGTAAATCATAGGTAACCATATTTTCAGTTGAATGAAATAAATACAGTCTTACTAGTTATTGTAAAGCAGGGCTTGTGGATATGCAAATAAAACCCGCAGTATTAGTTAAGCAACATTTTTAAAATTATTTTTCTGTTTCCAGAATTCTTCTATTGTTTTGTAATCTAAAGCGGAATGCCTTCTTTTTCTATTGTACCAAATTTCAATAAATTCAAATATATCTC
>CAMCDQ010000017.1 GCA_945873505.1 Chitinophaga pinensis | reverse complement strand
CGTTTTTGAACATCCATTCTATCGGCAGCTTCAATACACAATAAAGTTTCTATAGAAGCAACAATTGCAATTGTAAACCCAACCATCCAAACTTTAGGATTTAAAAAACTAGAAAAATCAGGAAGTACCAAAATTGCTTTGAATTCTTCAATTGAAGTTGGAACTGGAAGTGATACTAAATATTTGCTGGTAATTTCTAATGATGTCCCTTTGAATATGAATTCATTAATTAATATACCAATTGTAACAGCAATAAGCGCAGCAGGAAGCATTTTAATATTCTTCAAAACTGGAATTTTACCCCAAATCAAGATTATTGACAATGAAATGGCAGTTATAATTACAACCCCAAATTTTATATCTCCAAAGGAAGCAGCAACATCGGTAAAAATTTTAAGTCCAGAACCAACTGAAACATCAGAACCAAGTGCTTTTGGGATTTGTTTTAAGAAAATAATGACACCTATTCCAGCCAACATCCCTTCGATTACATTCGTTGGAAAAAAGTTGGATATTCCACCAGCTTTTAAAAATCCTAAAGCTAATTGAATCAATCCTGCAATAAAAACTGCTGTTAAGAATACATCAAAAGCGCCTAAATCCGTAATTGCAACTAGTACAATAGCAGTTAAACCAGCAGCAGGACCAGAAACGCTGATATGGGATTTACTCAATAATCCAACAACAATACCACCAATAACGCCTGAAATTATACCTGAAAATAAAGGAGCGCCACTCGCAAGTGCAATTCCTAAACAAAGTGGCAATGCCACCAAAAAAACCACTAAACCTGATGAAAAATCAGATTTGAGGTTTGCAAAAAGGTTTATTTTTTTATACATCACAACTTATTAAATTTAAAAACAAAAAATTTTGTTACGTAATCTACGTAACTATTTCTACAAAAAAAAATCATTTGTAATTAAACTAAATCTGGTGGAGGAATAAAAATAGAAGACGATATATTGTCATGTTTGGATAAATTCTCAGAAAGAACTATACTTGACTTTTTTGGTAAGTTAAAAAATGAAATTGAAAAAGTATCGAATTTAAATTCTAATTTGACATCTTTATTCATATCTTCCAATTCTGCAGCACTGTAAAAAAAAGATACGTCAGTGTTTTTCTCAATCAAACTCAAAATTGTTGGAGTTGAAAGAAAAATAAAAAAAACAAAAATAACTACTTTTATAATAAGTTTCATTGGCGCAAAAATATATTTTAAAAAGAAATTAATCCAATTTTTGATAAAATTTTAAAAAAAATTTAACAACTGAATAAGTGATTACTTTATTTTTATCAGGAATTTTAATAAAACGTACTTTTATACTATAAGTTAAATTGATTGTTTTTATATTTGCATCACAAATTACTATTGCTATGACAATTACTCAATTACAATATGTTTTAGCTGTTGCTGAACATAAAAATTTTACTCTTGCTGCTGAAAAATGTTTCGTTACCCAACCTACTTTAAGTATGCAAATTCAAAAAGTAGAAGAAGAACTAAAGATTCAGATTTTTGATCGAACAAAGAAACCAATTCAACTGACTGATATTGGACAAAAAATCGTAAATCAAGCCAAGAATATTGTCAATGAGGCCGACAGAATGAAGGATATCGTTGAGCAACAAAAAGGGTTTATTGGCGGCGAATTTCGTCTCGCAATAATCCCAACGATTATGCCTACACTATTGCCAATGTTTCTAAATACTTTTATAAAAAAATTTCCTAAAGTAAAACTTATAATTGAGGAATTAAATACAGATGAAATCATTTTAAAATTAAAAAATGGCAATCTTGACGCTGCCATTGCTGCAACTCCTTTAAGTGATGAAAAACTAAAAGAAATCGTGTTATACTATGAGCCATTTGTAGCTTATATTCCTGAAAAACATCGAATTGCAGATAAAAAAGAAATTGAGGTTTCGGATTTGAATTTAGATGAAATATTGTTATTGCAAGACGGACATTGTTTTCGAGATGGAATTCTAAATTTGTGCAAAAACCAAGATGTTAAGTCTCTTAATACTTTTCAAATTCAAAGCGGTAGTTTTGAAACTCTAATTAAATTGGCAGATGAGGGATTGGGGTTAACTCTTCTACCCTATTTGCATACTCTGGATTTAAAGGAAAATGATAAATTGAAATTAAAACATTTTAAAGACCCAAAACCAGCTCGTGAAATAAGTCTTATTTTCCCTAAAACCGAATTAAAAATACAAATTATCGATGCATTGAAGCAAACAATTTCTGGAGTTATTAGAGGCGCAATCACTTTTCAAAATGTAGAAATTATAAGTCCACTTCCAAAAAAACAATAAAAAAGGAGCTATTTAGGCTCCTTTAGTTTTATAATTTGACATAGATTAAACACGGTCTTAATTCAGGTTTTTTAATTGTGTAATTTATGAGCCAGACTGTTAATTGTTCTATTTCGTAGGGCAATAAAATTTTTAAAGCTTTTTCTAATTCTTTAGAAAAAAGTTTAGGATCAAAACTAACTCGTTCCAAAATATTTTTTGTGTAAGCAACCATTGTTATTTTCATAAAATATAATTTATATTCGTTAAAATGGAAATGCAATTGAATAATCAAATTTAAAAAAAAATTAGTGATGCCTTTGTAAATAAAAAGTTAAAATAAAAAATTACTTTTTAGTTGCTCTAAACATTTCTCTTTTTCCTGGAGGTCCAGCTAATTTTTCAACTGTGAAACCAACTTCAATCATACTTCTTTTTACTACGCCACGAGCTGCATAAGTTACCAAAACACCATTTACTTTGAGTGCTTTATACATTTTTTCAAAAATTTCTGAACTCCACAATTCAGGTTGAACACGATATCCGAAAGCATCAAAATAGATTAAATCAAATTGGTTTTCATCAGAAATTTCCTCAAAAAATTGCTTTCTTTTAGTCAAAGTAAATTTGGATGAAATCACATTTTTTTCTTCCCAATTGGATTGGTGCATAAATTCAAACTTTAGTCTTTCTTTTTCTGCATTCAATTCTGCTACATAATTCATTTGTAAAACTTCTTCTGCAGAAATGGGATAAGCTTCCACTCCAACATAATCAATGGTTTGCAATGATTTTTGAGATTCTAAAAAAGTTATAAATGTATTCAAAGCAGTTCCGAAACCAATTTCTAAAATTGAAATCGACTTTCCTTGAAATAATGACAACCCATTTTTTATAAAAACATGATAGGCTTCCTGAATCGCACCGTGTTTTGAGTGATAGGATTCATTCCAATCTGGTAAATGGATGGTTGTTGAACCGTCTAAAGTTTGAAGTATTTCTCTTTTCAAATTTACTTTATGTATAATTTTTTAATTTTTGGAAGTGGTCCGCCACATTTAACTTCGTGACAACGAACACAGGCATTTACACCATCATTAAAATGTTGTTTTGCATTTTTTGGATCTTCATAAATGAGTTCTTGCGATTTAATAAAAAGTGCTGCTTGTTCCTTGAAAAAAGTATCATTTTCAGTTTCATCGGTCATAACGGCTTTGTGAATTTGAAGAAAATGACTTGGAAATTTGCCAATTGTATCTCCTTTTTTAATACGTACTTTCAAATGTTCATTTTCAACATACATGTTCTCCATCAAAGCCGCCATTTCAGACATTTGATACATTTCAAACTTCTTTTCAGTTTTTGTATTTGATTCAGAAGTAGATTGCGATTTCTCGGATTTTTTGTTACATCCAATTAGTAAAACTATTGAAAATAAAACTAAAAATTTCTTCATTTATTTTTTAATTAAGACTCCATCAGCCATAAATGAATAGGTCGTTTTTGGGGTTACAATGCTATCAATTGAAGCTTGAGATTTTCCTGCATCTTTTGCATAATGTTTTAATTCCTCAACAGATTCAATACTTACAAAAGCTTTTCCGTTTACAATTACTTCCTCATCTTGAGCGTTTTTAGGAACAAAAAAAGCATAGTCTTTAAATTTCACAAAGGCTTCTATTTTATTTGATAATTCCAAAGTCATCCAACATCCTTTTTTCTGACAAACATTTTTAATCAAAGATTTAAACTTTACATTTAATGTATCGCCAGCTTTCAACTTTTCAAATTTTGAAATCATTTCTTCATTGGAAATCGCATTATCAGCAGAAATACTATCTCCAAAAAAAGCGTAATTATCTTGAATATCCTTTTCCGATGCGATAGTTTCTTTTTTACAGCTCGTTAAAGCAAAGAAGCAAAATGTAAAAACAATTATTTTTTTCATGATTTAGAATATTTAATAGTATTAATAGTTACAAAAATAAGGGAATTTTTATATAAATTAAAGTTGAATGATAAATTAACACTATTACTATCTGTTATTTAGGTTAGTTCTAATTAATTCATAAAAAAATAAAATTGGCATGAAAACAAATCTAATTTTTACTAATTTAGCCGATATTTAAAAACAGTTGCTATTTGTATTAAAAATGAGGTAAAATACTGTTTTTCAATTATTTAAATATAATAATTTATTAACACATAATTAAATATGAATTCAATAAATGCCCATAAAATTGAAGTAGCCAAAATTGTTACCTCTAAAATAGATACTGTTGATTTTGAGCACCTACTCTTTGGAGAAGTTTTCACAGATTACATGCTTACTTGTGATTTCGTAAATGATAAATGGCAAGAGCCCTCAATAGTTCCTTACGCACCTTTTTTAATGGATCCCTCATCAAAGGTTTTTCATTATGGCCAAGCTATTTTTGAAGGAATGAAAGCGTATAAAGATGAAAACAATGATGCTTGGTTGTTTCGTCCCGAAGAGAATTTTCACCGATTCAATAAATCTGCTGTTAGAATGGCAATGCCTGAAGTACCTGAAGAAATTTTCATGGGAGGTTTGATGCAATTAATTGATTTAGAAAGGGATTGGATAAAAAAAGGATTGGGAAATACACTTTATATTCGCCCTTTTATGATAGCAACGGGAACTGGAGTAATTGCTGCACCATCTAATGAATACCGATTTATGATTTTACTTTCACCAGCAAAATCATATTATTCAGGAGAAGTAAAAGTAATTGTTGCTGAACATTTTAGTCGTGCTGCAAACGGCGGAATTGGAGCGGCAAAAGCGGCAGGAAATTATTCTGCACAATTTTATCCAACTAAATTAGCAAACGAGAATGGGTTTCAACAAGTCATTTGGACAGATGATGCTACACACACAATGTTAGAAGAATCAGGAACAATGAATGTGTTCTTTAGAATAAATGAGACATTATTTACAGCTCCAACAAGCGAGAGAATACTTGATGGTGTAACTAGAAAAAGTTTAATTGCAATTGCTGAAAGAGATGGAATTAAACTAGAAATAAGACCCGTTTTAGTATCTGAAATTGTTGAAGCGTCCAAAAACGGATCATTAAAAGAAATATTTGGTGCAGGAACTGCGGCTGTTGTTACAACTATTAAAGGTTTTTCATATCAAGATATTTATTATGAATTACCAGAAATAGAACATTCCATCGCGTTAGAACTAAAAAACAAATTAACAGAAATTCAATACAAACTTGCGGAAGACACTTTTGGATGGACCGTTAAAGTATAATTACTTTGTATTACAATTTAAAACCCTTAATTTATTAGCTTACTAATAAATTAAGGGTTTGTTTTTTAAAATATCTTTTAAATAATTTTTGAAAAATCAGGCTTGAAATAGTTTGGGCCTTTCATTACTTTTCCATCCTCACGATAAATTGGCTTCCCATTGTGGTCTAATTTACTCATATTACTACGTTGTATTTCGTCAAAAATAGCTTCTATTTTGTGTTGCAAACCGTGTTCAATAATGGTTCCACACAAAATATAAAGCATATCTCCAAGAGCATCGGCAATTTCAATTAAATCATTGTTTTGAGCAGCTTCCAAATATTCTTCGTTTTCCTCCTTCATTAAATTGAATCGAAGTATGTTTTTTGATTCTCCTAAATCAGATTTTGGAATTTCACTAAAACCAATTTCGAAAGCAGTATGAAATTCTTTAACGGCATTGAGTTGTTTAATCATAGTATTTACTTGTTAAATGATAGTGCAAAATAGTAACTTTTGATAACAAATTTAGTATTTTTGTATAAAATAAAAATATATGTTTAGTAAGGGCCAATTGATTTTTGCAGGTTTATTCTTTATCGCATTTGTAATTGCTATCGCTTATTCGTACAAAAACGATATTCTAGTTCATCAAAAAGTATATAAAGGAAGTTATAAAATTTTAATTGGTTTTTTAATTTTCATTGCGTTATTATTTGTAATAAAGTTCTTTTTCAAACACTAATACTATTAATTCATAAGCCATCTAAATTAAAATAAAACAATTATGAAAATTTTAAAATATATATTTTTACTTATTTTACTTCTATCCTTTGGTGGTAGCGTTTTTATTGCAACACAAAAAAGCGATTTCAAAACCAAGAAATCAAAAGTAATTAATTCCCCAAAATCATCCGTATTCAATTATATAAACGATTATAAAAACTGGCAAAATTGGTATGTTTGGGAAAAAGACAATGCGTCAATTCAATTAAAATACTCGAATAAAACTTCTGGAGTGGGAAGTTATTTTTATTGGACAGGAAATGAAGGAGAGGGAAAATCAACTATAATTTTCACAAAAGAAAATGATAGTATTGTTCAAAAAACAGAGTTTAACGGTTCTTTATCAGAATCTACTTGGTCATTTAAAGACACCATTGGCGGAACTAAAGTAACATATATTTCAAAAGGAGAAATGCCGTTTATGTTTAAAATATATGCTTTATTTAACGGTGGAATTGAGAAAGTAATTGAAGATAAATTAGAAAAAAGCTTTTTGAATTTAGACCAAAGTTTAGACTATGAATTGAATACTTTTTCAATAAAACCCAATGGAATTGTAATCAAGAAAGGTGGTTTTTATTTACAACAAACTATAAATTGTAAGATTTCGAAATTAAACTATAATTTAAAAATAGTAATACCGAATCTGATTACTTTCTCTAATGAAAATAATCTTAAATTAAATGGTAAACCTTTTGTTATCTATAATTCTTATGACATTACAAAGGAAATTACGAATGTTTCTATTTGTATTCCAATAAAAGATAGAATATATACCAGTTCTGGAAGTGATGTTAGTTGTAAGGAATTAGAAGCTTTTACCGCATTTAAAACAAAATTAATTGGAGATTATTCTCATCGAGATAAAGCTTGGAAAAAAGCTTTTAATTATATTATAAAAAATAAAGAAGTTCAAAAAAAGTCAATTCCGATATTAGAAGTATTCACAAAAGGACCAAGTGAAGAAAAAAGACCCTCAAAATGGGAAACTTTAGTTTACATAGCAATTCAATCTAATTATATTAAAAAAGCCCCAGCAAAAATAGATGTTTCTGAAAATATTGAAACATCTGAAATTGCTCCACAATAATAGTTTTTCAAAAATAATTAAACTTTTTTTCTTTTTTGAATTCTAACAATTAAATACATTTTTTGGAAGAAAAAGAATTTATACAAAATTTACTGAATCCAAAGACGCAAAATGAGGCGTTTCAAAAACTCTTGTTAGATTATCAAAAACCATTATACAATCATATTCGGAATATCGTTTTGAATCACGATGATACGGATGATGTATTGCAGAATACTTTCGTAAAAGTCTTTCAAAATCTGAAAAAATTTAAAGGTGAAAGTAAATTATTTTCTTGGATATATCGAATAGCAACAAACGAAGCCATTACTTTTATTAATAAAAAAGCTAAAAAAAACGGTACAACAAGTGAATTTTTACAAACAAAAATTGTAGAAAACTTAGAAGCAGATTCCCATTTTGATGGAGATGAAATACAAATAAAACTACAAAAAGCAATAGTGAATTTGCCTGAAAAACAACAACTAGTATTTAAAATGCGCTACTTTGAAGAAATAAAATACGAAGAAATGTCACAAGTTTTAGGCACTTCCGTTGGTGCATTGAAAGCTTCCTACCATCACGCCGTAAAAAAAATTGAAATCTTTATGATTAAAGATTAAACCAAACATAAAAAATAGCGTCTAACAAATATGAATGATTTTAAAATAAATAACAACTCAAAAATTGATTCAGGATTTAAAATACCAGAAGATTATTTTGGGAATTTTTCTGAGAAAGTTTTAATAAAAATTAATACTCCCGAACCTAAAGTAATATCAATTTTTCATAAAAGGAAAACTTGGATTTCTTCTGTATCAGCCGTATTAATAATTTCGCTTTCTGTGACTTTTTATACAAAAATAGCTGTAAAATCAACTGAAGAAAATTTAACTTTGGAAAATTATATTACTAATCAATCTGAAATAAGTCAATATGATTTAGTTACTTTATTGGATACAAAAGATATTGATAAAATTAAAATTGATTTAAAATTAGACGACACAAAAATCGAAGACGTACTTACTAATTCGATTGAAATTGAAAATTATTTAATCGAATAAATATAAATGAAAATGAAAACAAAACACATCATTACAATTTTACTTTTTTTACTTTCCATAAGCTTTTATCCGCAAGGAAAGAAAATGTTGGAAAAAAAAGAACAAATATATGCTCTAAAAGTGGCATTTATTACAAATAATTTATCCTTAACTTCTGCAGAAGCTGAAAGATTTTGGCCAATTTATAATACATTTGAAGAAAAGCAATTTGATTTGAAACGTCAAAAGTCAATTTCTTATAACAAAAAAATGGTTGATGAGACTTTGGGTAAAATGTCCGATAAAGAAGCGTTGGCAGTTTTGACACAAATGGAAGCTACCGAAGACGAATTGTTTCAATTGCGTAAAAAACTAATTATCAATTTGAAAAGTATTTTAAGTCCAGTAAAAATTATAAAACTCAAAAAAGCCGAAGAGGAATTTAATAAAAAATTATTACAACAATATAGAAATAAAGGGACTAAAAAATAATTTGACTTCTTTATTGATATTTTTCTTCAAAATATTACTATTCTATTTCAAATAAAAACGGTTCCAACAACATTTTTTCAGCCAATATTTCGATTCGCTCTGTAAGTTGTTCCGAAAAAATTAAGCGTTGCGTTCTAGTTATACTATTCGAAATTCGCATGATTTTAGTTTCGTGACGCAATTTTAAAATGGAATCGGCATCGTCAAGAATAAACATTTTTAAACGGTTTATATTATACCCGGCTGTTGTATACATATCGCCAAGACGGTTTGGTGTACCTATTAAAACGTCAATTCCTGTAGAAATATAATTTTTATCATATTCCATGTCGCCTTTATCGTGAATCCCGTAAACACGTAAATCGGTTTTACTTCCTAATTGTTCGAAAAGCTCTTCCATTGCCAAAACTTTTGCCTTATCTTCAACAATTATCAATGCTCGTGGTGATTCTTCCCCTTCACAAACTAATTGTTGGATAACATTTAAAACAATTGTAGTTGATTTTCCGCTTCCTTTTGGAGAAATTACAATGCAATCGGCACCACTTTTCAAAGTTGAAAATGTTTCTTGCTGCAAGTCATTTGCTTCCGTTAACCCAAGTTCAATTAAGGCTTCTTGTAATTTTTCGTTTATTTTTTTTAATTTCATTCCCTTATTTTAGATTTAGGATTTTAGATTTTAGATTTAAAAAGTTATAAATCAATTATATTCACATTCACATTTTTCATAATTCCAACTTCCACTTTTATCTAAACAATTATCTATTTGAATAAATCGGAATATTTTAAATCCAAAAAAAGTATTACAATTATTATTATAATCAACGCTGTTTTATTCCTTTTCGTCATATTAATATTTTAACTTCATAGATTTTAGTTCCCCCTTCGTGGGCTAGGGGGCTTTTATTTACTTGCAAACAATTGCACATCAGTCTCGGAAATTTCATTGCCGCCAAGAATGATTAAGCGTTCCACCACATTTCTCAATTCCCGAATATTTCCTGTCCAATCGTATTCTTGTAACAATTTGATTGCCTTTTTACAAAAAGTCTTTGGGGCAATTCCTTGTTCCGCAGCAATTTTTTCTGTGAAATGTTCGATAAGCAAGGGAATGTCGTCTCTTCTTTCGTTTAATCCTGGAACTTTTATCAAAATTACCGCCAAACGATGGTATAAATCTTCTCTAAAACGACCTTCTTCTATTTCTTTTTTTAAATCTTTATTGGTCGCAGCAATTACGCGAACATCAACTTTGATATCTTTATCGGCACCAACGCGTGTAATCATATTTTCCTGCAAAGCTCGTAAAACTTTGGCTTGCGCCGATAAACTCATATCACCAATTTCATCTAAAAAAAGGGTTCCTTTATCAGCCGCTTCAAATTTTCCTGCTCGGTCTTTAATTGCAGATGTAAAAGCGCCTTTTACGTGTCCGAATAATTCACTTTCTATTAATTCAGATGGAATTGCAGCACAATTTACTTCAATTAATGGAAAATTAGCGCGTTCACTTTTTTCGTGCAATTGGTGCGCAACCAATTCTTTTCCTGTTCCATTTGGACCTGTAATTAAAACACGAGCTTCTGTTTTTGCGACTTTTTCAACCATTAATTTAATATGATTAATAGCCTTGCTTTCGCCAATCATTTCATAGTTTTTACTAACAATTTTCTTAAGAATTTTGTTTTCAACTACGAGTTGTTTTTTGTCCAATGCATTCCGTACTGTATTCAATAACCGATTCAAATCGGGTGGTTTTGAAATGTAATCAAAAGCTCCCAAACGCATTGTTTGAATAGCAGTTTCCATATCGCCGTGACCCGAAATCATAACAATTGGAATTTCTGGTTTTATTTTTTTTACGGCTTGAAGTACTTCAACTCCGTCCATTTTTGGCATTTTGATATCACATAAAACCAAATCGTAATCGTTATTTTTGATTTTTTCAAAACCAATTAAACCATCTTCGGCATCTTCTACTTGGTACGTGTCATTTTCTTCGGAAAGTATCTTTGTGAGTACTCTTCGAATCGATGCTTCATCTTCTATGATTAATATTCTTGACATATCTTATCTTTTAGCCCCGATTGCAGTGAAAATCCCACGCTTTTTAGCTTGGATTGTAACGGAAAGCGGGAAATAGCTCCAAATTAATTTAATATTTCAACCATTTATACAATTCGCTCCAAGTTGGTTTTTTTCCATACATTAAAATTCCAACTCTATAAATTTTTGCTGCAAACCAAACTACAAAAAAGAAGGTTCCAAATAGTATGGTGACTGAAATTGCAATTTGCCACCAAGGTACGCCAAACGGAATTCGCATAAGCATTACGATGGGCGAAGTTAACGGAATCATTGAGAAAACCGTTGCAATTGTTCCGTGTGGATCATTCATTACAGTGAAAAATCCGATGTAAACTCCCAATACCAAAGGCATAATTATTGGCAATAAAAATTGTTGCGAATCGGTTTCATTGTCAACAGCAGCGCCGATTGCCGCATAAAAAGAACTGTATAAAAAATACCCTCCAATGAAATAAACGATAAAACTTATTAGGATGGTTGCAATGGGCAAATTCCATAATTCTTTGATATACATTTGTGCCATTCCTGCAAATTCATGTTGCGCAGAATGCAACATTTCGGGTGGAACTTTGGCTGTTGGACTTGCATTTATTCCCAAAAATATAGAAGCCGAGAACATTAAAGCTAATCCAATTATTGCCCAAATAAAGAACTGCAAAATACCTGCCAATGACGTTCCTATAATTTTTCCCATCATTAATTGGAACGGTTTTACCGACGAAATAATGATTTCAACAATTCGATTTGTTTTTTCTTCGATGACACTTCGCATCACCATATTTCCATAAATGACAATAAACATCATAATTAAGTATCCGAAAGCACCGCCAATTGCGATTTTGATTTCGTTGAGTCCTTTTAAACTGTCTTCTCCTGTTGCTTTTTTTAATTCGATGTTGACATTTGCTTCTGCATTTCTAATTGCCAAAGTATCTAGTTTGGCAGTTTCAAAATTTTCTTTTGTGATTTTTTTCGCAATAATATCTTGTACATTTTCAACGAAAGTGATGCTTGGACTGTCATTTGAAATGTATTGAACTTTGTTTTCCAATGTTTTATAATCCGCTATTTTTGGAATATAAATTAATCCCTCATAGCTTTCATTGATTAAACTGTCCTTGATTTTTTTTAAATCAATGGGCGATAAATCGATATATCTGTATTCCTCAGAATTTTTAAATTCAGAAACAAAAAGTCCCGTTTCATCGTGTATGGCAACCACTTTTACGTCGGCTTTCATTGAACTTAAATAGCCAACGAAAACAGCAATTCCAACAAATAGTAACGGACTTAAAAAGGTCATTACGATGAAAGATTTATTTCGCACTTTTGCAATAAATTCTCTTTTTATAATTAATGTTAATATGCTCATATTTTGATTTCTGATTTTAGATTTCTGATTTTAGATTGACTCTTAAATCTGATTTATTGACTTACCGTTTGAATAAAAATATCGTTTACGCTTGGTATTTTTTCAACAAAATGGGTTACTTGTCCGCGTTGTGTCAAAATATTCAAAAGTTCATTTGGTGTTGCTTTTCCTAATTGAATTTCTAATTTTAATTCGTTGTTTAAGGACTTAAAATTAGTATGCGAAACGGTATGTTTTTGGGTAATATCATACATCAAACCTTCAACATTATCCGTCAAAATTCCAACTTCAAAGCTATTGGTTCTGAATTGTTTTTTGACATCATCTAATTTTCCTTCGATTAATTTATTGGATTTATGAATCAGAGCAATATGATCACACAATTCTTCCACACTTTCCATTCGATGCGTTGAGAAAATAATTGTGGAGCCTTGCTCTCTTAACGCTAAAATTTCGTCTTTTATAAGATTGGCATTTACTGGGTCAAATCCAGAAAAGGGTTCGTCAAAAATCAATAATTTAGGTTTATGCAAAACACAAACTACAAATTGGATTTTCTGCGCCATTCCTTTAGAAAGTTCTTGGATTTTTTTGTTCCACCAACCTTGAATTTCCAATCTATCAAACCAATAATCGAGTTGGATTTTAGCTTCTGCTTTTGACAATCCTTTCATTTGAGCCAAATACAAACACTGTTCGCCAACTTTCATTGTTTTATATAAACCGCGTTCTTCGGGAAGATACCCAATGTATTGAATGTGTTTGGGTTGTAATTTCTCGCCATCAAGAATTATTTCGCCACTATCGGGCATTGTAATTTGATTTATGATCCGAATTAACGATGTTTTACCAGCGCCATTTGGACCAAGAAGTCCGTAAATACTTCCTTTAGGGACAGTTAAAGACACTTCGTTTAAGGCAGTATAATCACCGTATTTTTTTACAACTTTATGAACTTCGAGAATAGTACTCATTCTTATTTAGATTTATGTAAAAGTATTGAATTTGAAATAAAAATGAAATAAAATTTATAAAAAACCCACCCTTATTTACACAAGGATGGGAAAAATGCTGTAATAAATTACAACAAAAAAATTATGAGAACATATCTTTTACTTTTTCGAAGAATGATTTGTCCCCTTTTTCAGGATTTGGGATGAAATTTTCATCTGTTAAAGCATTTTCAAAAAACAGTTTTTGTTCTTTATTTAGTATTTTTGGAGTCCAAACATTAACGTGAACTAACAAATCGCCGCTAGCATATCCATTGATGTTAGGAATTCCTTTTCCTTTTAATCGTAATATTTTTCCAGATTGAATACCTTCTTCTAATTTTATTCTGACTTTTCCTCTAACGGCATCAATTTCTTTAGTAACACCCAAAACAGCTTCAGCAAAACTAATGTATAAATCTAAATGTAAATTTTCGCCTTCCCGTTTCAAAAATTCGTGCTCAATTTCTTCAATTGCAACAATTAAATCACCGGGAACACTATTTCCAGGGGCGTCATTTCCTTTATTCGCAACTTTCAATTGCATCCCATCTACTACACCAGCAGGTATTTTTATTGATACCGTTTCGTCATCAATAATCATTCCTTGAGCATCTGCATTAGCGGGTTTAAGTTCTAATATCTGACCTGAACCACCACAAGTAGGACACGTAGAAGCCGATTGCATTCTTCCTAAAATTGTGTTGGTAACTCGCATAACTTGCCCTTGCCCATTACAAGTAGAGCACGTTTTATAACTTACTCCTGGCGCTTGAACTTTACGTTTAACTTTAACTTTCTTCTCAACACCAAAAGCAATTTCTTCAAGCGTTAATTTTACTTTTATACGAAGATTACTACCTTTAACTCTTCGAGGGCCGCCTCCACCTCCACCAAAACCAGATCTTCCTCCACCAAACGCACTTCCGAAAACATCTCCAAATTGACTGAAAATATCGTCCATATTCATGTGACCTCCGCTGAAACCACCTCCGCCATTTCCGCCATTATCAAAGGCTTGATGTCCGTATTGATCGTATTTTGATTTCTTTTGAGGATCGCTTAATATTTCATAAGCTTCAGCTGCTTTTTTGAAATTTTCTTCCGCAGCGGCATCACCAGGATTTTTATCAGGATGAAACTCAATTGCTTTTTTTCGATACGCTTTTTTAATAGCCGCAGCATCCGCACTTTTAGTAATACCTAATATTTCGTAAAAATCTTTTTTCATTTTATGATGTCTTAAACAAATTTAGGCCTTATTGGGCGAAAGTTCTTTAATTATTCGGAATTATTGTCCGATTACTACTTTTGGGAAACGAATAATTTTATCTCCTAATTTGTATCCTTTTTCAAGAACGTCAACAATTTTACCTTTCAAATTTGGAGAAGGAGCTGGAATTTGAGTGATTGCTTCTGCAAAATCAGCATCAAATAAATCTCCTGCTTTCATTTCAACTTCTTCCAATCCTTTTGAGAAAAGCGTACTTTTTAATTTATCGTGAATAAGTTCTACACCTTTTAAAAGCAACTCATCTTCTGATTTTCTAATTTCGATAATTGCTCTGTCAAAATCATCCAATACAGGAAGAATTGCTTGTAAAACCTCTTGGTTAGCAGTTTTAAATAAATCGATGCGCTCTTTTGAAGTTCTTTTTTTATAGTTTTCAAATTCAGCAAAAAGCCTTAAATGTTTGTCTCTTTCCTTTGCTAAATCTTGTGAAAGTTGTTCCTCAACACTTAATTCCTCAACGATTAGTTGCTCTCCGTTGGCATTGTTTTCCAATGTTGTTTCATCGAGTTCTTGCTCCATTTCAGTATTTTCAGTGGTCATCTTGTCTTTATTTTTAAATATATTTTTAAACATCCTTATTTATTCTTTTTTTGGGATTGCAAAATTACTGCCAATTCCTTAAAAATGTCAAATTGTCACTCATTATTTTTGATAAAGTTTTAATGTTTTGAGTTAATTGCGTTTGAAATCAAGATTTAAGTAAGTCAAAGGTTTTAAAGTCGAAATAGTCTAATGTATGAAAATATTAAAAAACTTTAATACAATATTGGGATTTTGGTGTGCAATTTTTTTTTAAATTTGTTTAATAAAAAAATCAAATGTGTTTTTATTCCTTTAAATAATTGATACAAATAAAGATTTTATATAATTATTAATTCACACTTTTATATAGAAAAAAAGCTCTGTTCAGAAAACAGAGCTTTTTTTATGCGTATATATTTTTTATTGCCTTTTCGATTGTTTTATTTTTGAAAACGAAACCCTTATCGATTATTTTTTGAGCACTTAAGTTTCTATTTTCAAATAGTAATTCGTGCATTTCTCCAAGAAGTAATTTCATCATAAATTTTGGAATATTCGGCATAAAAAGTGGTTTTTTCAAAATCGTAGCAATTGTCATTGTTAGCTTATCATTCGAAACAGGATTTGGGGCAACTGCATTATAAACGCCTTCCAAATCGTTGGAAATTGCAAAGAAATAAAGTGCTGCAATATCGTGAATGTGAATCCAAGATTGTATTTGTTTTCCATTTCCAAAAGGGGAACCCAGTCCCATTTTTATGGGTTTTGCCATTTCTATTAATGCACCGCCTTTATTAGAAAGCACTATTCCTGTTCGTAATTTACAGACTTTTAATCCTAAAGATTTGAATTTATCGACACTTTCTTCCCATTTGAAAACGACATTTGCAAGAAAAGAATTGTCAATTTCTTGTGAATTTTCATCATAAATAACTGTATCATTATTCGGATAAATAGCAGTTCCGGAAGCAGAAACGATTTGTTTAACTTGGTTTGGATGATTTTTTAAAGCTTTGAAAAGTACTGCGGAAGAAAGTAATCGACTTTCGATGATTTCTTGTTTGTAGGATTTTGTCCAACGTTTAGAAATTGTGGCTCCTGCCAAATGAATTATTGCATCGACACCCATTAAACAATTTTCGTTGATAATGCCTTGTTCGGGATTCCAATAAAAACCTTTGTAATTGAGTTCGTTTACTATTTTTTTCTTGGAAGTAGTGACATAGTGAATGCTTACACCGTTTTGAAGTAACAAAGAAACCAATTCATTCCCAATTAAACCTGTTGCTCCAGTAATTAAAACTTTCATATTTATTAAATTCTAAGGTTAAAAATTACGGTTTATATGAGACAATACAATGTTAATTAAGTGAGATTTAACTTTCGTTTTATGAATTTAAATCCTGTTTAAATATGATTTAAACACTTTTTAATTTAACGCTCCATTCAAAATCCATTTCGGAAACTTGAATTCCGTATTCGTCGATTCCGATTGATTTCATCCAAAAAGTTTGCCCTTCGCCAGAAGCGATGGTTTGCTTTATTGCGTTTTCTATTATTGCGCCATCATTGCAGGTAAATGTGATTCTACCTGTTGCTTTTTTGGTAAAATTTGCTTTGTTATTGGCAACCAACATTGATATTTTTCGGTTGCTTTTTTTGATTTGATACATTACTAATGCGCCCGTTGACAATTCGGCAGCCATTGCTTGTACTGCAAAATACATAGAATTGAATGGGTTTTGGTTTATCCAACGGTGTTTCACGGAAACGACGCATTTAGCAGCTTCCAATTGTTTGGCACGAACTCCACAAATGAATGCGGAAGGCAGTTTGAAGAGCAAGAAAATATTTATGTTTCGTGAGGTAAGATTCATTGTGGTTGTAAATTTTTTCGAAATATAGTGATTTATTTAGATAATTAAAGAGTTTAATGTTATCAATGTTAAAATTAATCAAGGACTTAAATGTTAATTTTTAGTTAATATTAAGTACTATGCAAAACAAGATACTGTTTTAAAACTATATATTTGCATAAGATATTACTGAATCTTATTTAAAATCTTAGATTTATGATTTAAGAAGATAGAAAAATAGAATATTATTTTAACCAAAAAATAGAAATAGCCCCGATTACAGTGGAAATCCTTTGTGGAACGAAGAGGAACAAAGATTGAAACGGAAAGCGGGAAAAAGCTACAAAAAAAAGAGAAAAAAAATACTAAAAATGAGAAAAAATGAACATTGAAAACACGAAAGCGCAGATGCGAAAAGGGGTGCTTGAGTTTTGCATCTTGTCGGTTTTAAAGGAAAAAGATGCCTATACATCTGAAATTTTGGACACTTTGAAAACCGCAAAATTATTGGTCGTTGAAGGGACGGTTTATCCGCTTTTGACACGATTGAAAAACGACGGATTGCTCAACTATCGTTGGGAAGAATCGGTTTCGGGACCGCCAAGAAAATACTACGGTTTGACCGAAATTGGACAGGAATTTCTTACCGAATTGAACAGCACTTGGACAGAATTATCGGACGCTGTTAACTTAATCACAACTAAAAAATAAAACGATGAACAAAACTGTAAATATAAATTTAGGGGGGTTGTTTTTTCACATTGATGAAGATGCATACCAAAAATTGACGCATTATTTCGAGGCTATAAAACGCTCTTTATCAAACACTTCTGGTCAAGATGAAATTTTGAAAGACATTGAAATGAGAATTGGCGAATTGATTGCTGAAAAACATTCCAATGACAAGCAAGTAATTAGTTTTAAGGAAGTTGAGGAAATTATTACGGTTATGGGGCAGCCCGAAGATTATAGAATTGATGGCGACGAACCGATTGAGGCTACATACATTCCAACAGGAACTAAAACCACGAAAAAGCTGTATCGCGATACCGAAAATGGAATGATTGGTGGCGTTCTTGCTGGTTTGGGACATTATTTTGGTGTTGATAAAGTTTGGCTTAGAATCTTTCTTTTGATTATGGCTATTGCATGGGGAACTGGAATTTTGGCGTATATTATTCTTTGGATTGCGATGCCAGAAGCAGTTACGACTTCTGAAAAACTTGAAATGCGAGGCGAACCTGTTACGATTTCGAATATTGAAAAGAAAGTTAGGGAAGAAATTGAGATGCTTTCGGAGAAATTCAAATCGACTGATTTTGATAAAATGAGACAGCAAATGAGAACGAATAGCGAAAAATTTAATACGAATTTTAAGGGGTATTTAGAAGCGTTTTTTAATGTGATTGCAAAGGTTATTGGAATTTTAATGATTTTAAGTAGTTTGGGAGTACTTGTGGTTTTTTTAATAGGTGTTTTGGCTTTTGGGACGACAAATTTTCCTGATTTTCCGTTTCATTCCTTTGTAGAATTAGGAAATTTTACTGATTATCCAATTTGGTTTTTTGGATTGTTATTTTATGTGGCGGTAAGTATTCCGAGCTTTTTTGTTCTATTATTAGGATTTAAAATCGTTGCACCAAACAGCAAATCTATTGGTTCGATTGCAAAATATGTATTGTTGGCACTTTGGATAATTGCGATTGCAATTTTGATTTCAATTGGTGTGAAACAAGCTTCTGAATATGCGTATAATGGTCGGGTTTATGAAAAACAAAGCATTAATTTGAATCCAAAAGACACGCTTTTGATTAAATTCAAAAACAATGATTACTATGCGAAAGATGTTGCTGATTATACCGATTTTGAAATTACAAAAGATTCTTTGAATCAAGATGTGGTTTATTCGAATATGATTTCATTTGAAATTGAAAAAACAGATGAGGAATTACCATACATAAAAATTAATAAAGAGGCAAAAGGAAAGTCGTTTGAAGAGGCAAAAAACAGGGCTGAAAAAATAAAATACGGCTATAAAATTGTTGGCAACCAATTGATTTTAGATAACTATTTGATAACTGAATTGAAAAATAAATACAGAGATCAAAAAATTGAAATTAAATTGTATTTACCAAAAGGGACGTTGTTTAAAATGAATTCAAGTATGAAAAATTTTGATTTTTCTGATAATTCCTTTTTCAATTTGCATACAAGTTCCGACGAATATATTTACGTTGTTGGCAATTCTCAGGTAAAATGCTTGAATTGTCCTTCAGAAGAAAATGAATTTGACGATGTAGCTTCTGAAAATCAGAATAGTATTGAAACAACAACCGTTTCAGTGAAAGTTGCAGGTAAAGAATTAATTAAAACAGTTACCAAAACACCACGGAACTAAAATATTTATCATCAAAACCACATAAAAGGTCATAAATAATTATTTTATTGAGATTGAGCATAAAAAAAACATTCAAATACCAATTTGGATGTTTTTTTTTCTATTTTTGATAAAATTTATAAGTCCAAAATATGAAAAAGATTACTTTATTATTTATTGCTATTCTATTTACAAGTATTTCTTTTGGTCAAAAAAGAGAAAAAGTTAAAGGTTCAAAAATTGTAACCATTGAAAAAAAGGAAATTGGGAATTTCGAAAATTTAGAAATTGAAGATAATTTCGAAATAATTCTTGTAAAAGGAGATAAATGTGCTTTGGAAATTGAAGCCGATGACAATTTGCATAGCGAGATTAATATAAATTTAAATGGGAATACTTTACGATTAACTACTTTAAAGGAAGTTTCTGGATTTAAGAAATTCAATGTGAAAGTTACTTACACACATGATTTTAAGTTATTACTTGCAAAACACGAATCTAATATTACGGCTATTACAGATGTAGAATTGGATAATTTTACGATAAAATGTTTTGATTATTCCAAATTGTTTGCCAATGTAAAAGTAAAAACATTTACTTTAATGCAAAATGACAAATCAAAAGCAGAATTGAATTTAAAATCCGAAAACGCAACAATAGAATTGAGTAAAAATGCACAATTGAAAGCGTTGATTGCCGCTACACAATTGAAATTAGATTTATACCAAAAAGCAACTGCAGTTGTAGAAGGTGACGTTGCAGAATTAAAATTGAGATTGGATAATAATTCAGAATTTAAAGGGATGAATTTGATTGCAAAAACTGCAGAACTTGTTGCTGAAGGGAATTCTACAACAAGCATAAATGTAGTTACAAATGCTATAATAGAAGCGTCTGGAAAATCAGAAATTCAATTTTATGGCGATGCTAAAATTGAACTTAAAAAGTTTACAGAGAATACGGTTATTATGAAAAAAGCGTTGAAGTAGTTTTTTTTTAAATAAGAATAAAAAAAATCCAGACTTATAGTTTGGATTTTTTTTACTTTATATTGAAACTTATTATTCTAATGTAGCCAAATATCTTTCGGCATCAAGAGCTGCCATACAACCTGTTCCTGCAGCAGTAATTGCTTGACGATATACGTGATCTGCTGCGTCTCCAGCCACAAATACCCCGGCTATATTTGTTTTTGAAGTTCCTGGAATGTTTATAATATAACCCGTTTCATCCAGATTTAAAAAGTCTTTAAAAATAGCTGTATTTGGTTTGTGACCGATTGCAACAAAAAATCCAGTTGCAGGAATGTCAAAAATTGCACCCGTTGTTTTATTTAAAGCTTTCACACCTGAAACCACTTGATTATCGCCCAAAACTTCTACTGTATCGTGATTCATCAAAATGGTAATATTTTCAGTTTTGCGAACTCTTGCTTCCATAATTTTAGAAGCTCTGAATTTTTCGCTTCTAACCAACATTGTAACTTTAGAACACATTTTTGATAAATAATGTGCTTCTTCACAAGCAGAATCTCCCGCTCCAACAATAACTACTTCTTGATTTCTGTAGAAAAAACCATCGCAAATAGCACAAGCAGAAACGCCTCCGCCAGTTTGTAAATAATGTTGTTCTGAGGGTAATCCCAAGTATTTAGCAGTTGCGCCAGTAGAAATAATTACAGTTTCGCAATGCAATTCTTTACTATCATTTATCCAAACTTTATGAACATCACCTGAAAAATCAACTTTTGTTGCCCAACCATCCCGGACGTCAGTTCCGAAACGTTGTGCTTGACTTTGTAATTGCACCATCATTTCAGGTCCTGTAACACCATCTACATAACCTGGGAAGTTTTCAACTTCGTTTGTAGTTGTCAATTGACCTCCTGGCTGCGTTCCTTGGTATAAAACTGGATTCATATTGGCTCTAGCTGCATATATTGCCGCCGTATAACCCGCTGGTCCTGAACCTATAATAAGACATTTAATTTTTTCGATTGTATTTGGCATTTTATTTATTTTTAGAAGTACAAATGTAAGTTTAAATTGAATTATTTTGCATAAAAAATCAATACTAATTTAAATGAAAAATAATAAAATTCTATTTCACTAAATCTGGTTGTATAAACGAAAAATAATTATATATTTGCACACGCTTGCGGGGTGTAGCGTAGCTCGGTTATCGCGCCTGCTTTGGGAGCAGGAGGCCGCAGGTTCGAATCCTGCCACCCCGACCAAAAAAAGCTGAACAGGAATGTTCAGCTTTTTTTATTTTTAAAAATACTTAAAATTTTAAAAATAATGTAATAAAACTCTTAATTAATTACGTTAAATAAATATTAACACGATAACTAAATCACTTCAGTATTTTAACAAATGTTGATGTAGTTTTACAATATGATAAATATTGTAATTGTTGACGACTGCTCAACATCAAGGATAACATTAGAAAAAACATTAAATGTAAATTTTAAAGACAAATATAGAGTTGTTGCATCGTGCGAATGTGTTGATACTGCTAAAATTGCAATCAAAAAATTTAATCCTGAACTTGTTTTTTTAGATATTGAAATGCCCGCTAAGAATGGTTTTGATTTACTAAAAGAAATTGAATCGATTGATTTTGAATTTATTTTTACAAATGCATATCCTGAACATGCTATTAAAGCTTTACAAGCTGAAGCACTTGACTATTTGATAAAACCAGTTAATACAAATGATTTGATTTTAGCTATTGAAAGGTTTGAAATTAAGTTATCAAAAAAACTAATTTTTAATAACTATATTAAACCTAAATCAAATTTAATTCCTAGTGGCGATAAAGTTTTAAAAAAAATAGCATTACCAACAAATAGTGGATATGAGTTTTTAAAAATTAATTCTATAATGTATTGCAAAGCAAGTAGTAATTATTGTAGAATTATATGCAACGATGGCAAAGAAATCCTGCTAGCCAAAACATTAAAGAATATTCAACAACTTCTTCCTACCAATTTATTTCAAAGAATACATAAGTCGTATTTGGTAAACCTTAATTATATAGCTAGGCTTGAAAGAACAAATTCATTAGAAATTGAACTTCAAAACGGAAAAAAACTTCCTGTTTCTTTTAGACAAAAAAAAATTTTTCTCAATGTTTTTAAAAAACCGATTTATTAGCAAAAATAAAGTTATCAATTGAATTGCATCGCACCCAATATCAAATCAATGCCATAAAATATTATTTCCAAAATATAAATTGCTATTTTTGTTGAAATAAAAAATGGAACCATGTTGATAATCGGAATTGCGGGTGGTACAGGAAGCGGAAAAACTACCGTTGTACATCAAATAATGAACGAATTGCCGGAAACTGAAGTAGGAATTATTTCCCAAGATTCCTATTATAAAGAAACCCATAATTTGAGTTTCGACGAACGTTCCCTAATAAATTTCGACCATCCTCGTGCTATTGATTTTGAACTATTAGTAGCACATCTAAAAGAATTAAAAGAAGGAAAAAACATCAATCAACCCGTATATTCGTTCGTAACTCACAACAGAACAGACGATACCGTTTTTACAAATCCTAGAAAAGTAATGATTGTTGAAGGTATTTTAATCCTTGCAAATCCCGAATTAAGAGATCTTTTTGATGTGAAAATTTATGTTCATGCCGACTCTGATGAACGCTTAATTAGAAGACTAAAAAGAGACATTGCCGAAAGAGGACGTGATATGAATGAAGTACTTAATCGCTATCAAAACACACTAAAACCAATGCACGAACAGTTCATCGAACCCACAAAAGCATTTGCAGACATCATCATTCCAAATGACAAATACAACACCGTAGCAATAGATGTGGTAAGAGCCGTAATAAATCAGCGTATTTTATAAAATTTTCATTAATTTTATACTTTTATTAGAAGCTCTTTCCTGCTGTCCGCTAAATCCTCGCTAAAAAGCGAGGGATACCGCTTCCATCAGGGCTAAAAAACATTCCGTTATTACTATGAAAAATTCGTTAAAAAAAACAATTGAAAAAAAACCATGGCTCAAAATTGTGAGCAATAGGTACCTTTTGATACTACTACTATTTGGAACTTGGATGCTATTTTTAGACAACTACTCCTATATGGACCAACGCGTTCTTAACAAGCAAATCCAAGGTTTAGAAGATAATAAAAAATACTATCAGAAAGAAATCAAAAAAGACAAACAAAATATCAAATTGCTGAAAAATCCTGACCATATAGAAAAATATGCCAGAGAAAAATATTATATGAAAAAAGACAGCGAAGACATTTATATAGTTGAATTTGAAGGCGATACAATTAAAAAATAATTTAAAATAAACCCAAAATGGATACTGCATTATTCTCTGAATTTGAATCCGTTTCTTCAAAACAATGGAAACAAAAAATTCAATTTGAACTCAAAGGCGCCGATTATAATGAAACCCTAATTTGGAATTCTCCTGAAAATATAAAGGTAAAACCATTTTACCACCAAGACGATTTACAAGATATTTTTCCTGTAAATACAAAAGCTACAGAATTCAAAATATGCCAAAACATATTTGTTTACGACCTTGAAAAATCAATAGAAAGAGCATTAGAATCAATTAGCCGTGGTGCCGAAAGTATCCGATTTTCTATTGAAGATGAAACCATTGACGTTACAAAACTATTAGAAAAACTACCTTTGGAAAGCTGTTCCATTTACTTTAATTTAAGTTTTGTCTCAATCGATTTCGTAACTAAAATTGAAATAATTGCTAAAAAAAGAAACGCAAAAATATATTGCAACTTAGACCCAATTGGTCAATTAGCAAAAGAGGGGAATTGGTTTAAAACTAAAGAAAAAGACAATTTTGAAACCCTTAATTCACTTTCAAAAATAGTTTCAAAAAGTTCAATTATCAGTATTGACGGTACTTTATATCAAAATTCGGGTGCCAATATGGTGCAACAAATTGCCTATTCCCTTGCTCATGCCAACGAATATTTAAACCGAATTTCAATCATAAATCAACCCATAGTTTTTCAAATTTCGGTGGGAACAAACTACTTTTTTGAAATTGCAAAATTACGTGCGTTGCGTATTTTATTCCATTTGATAGCCAAAGAATACAACCCAAATTTAGAATGTCATTTATTGGTTTCACCAACAAAAAGAAACAAAACAATTTACGATTATAATGTGAATATGTTGCGAACTACAACCGAATGTATGTCAGCAATTGTTGGTGGAGCAGATGCAATTGCCAATCTTCCTTATGACGCTTTATACCACAAAGACAATGAATTTGGAGATAGAATTGCTAGAAATCAACTGTTGGTTTTAAAAAATGAAAGCTATTTTGATAAAGTCAATAATCCTGCCGATGGTACTTATTATATTGAAAGCATTACCAATCAATTGGCAGAAAAAGCATTGACCTTATTTAAAGATATAGAGGCAAATGGCGGATTTCTAAAACAATTGAACGAGGGAATTATCAAAAGAAAAATTCAAGAAAGTGCCAATAAAGAACAAGAATTATTCGATTCTGGAAAAGAAGTTTTATTGGGAACTAATAAATACCCTAACAAAGACGAAAGAATGAAGCACGATTTAGAATTATTTCCTTTTGTAAAAGTAAAGCCAAGAAAAACATTAATAACGCCAATAATCGAAAAAAGAGTAGCCGAAAAAATGGAGCAAGAACGATTAGGTACTGAATGATAAGCGATATAAATTAGTGTAAATAGTCACTTTAAAATGAAAAGAAAAAACTTAGAACATATTACATTATTCAAAAGTCAAGAACCAAAGGTTGAAAATAAATCAGTGCATTCATCTGAAAATTTTCTTACTGCTGAAGGAATTGAACTTAAACCAACTTATTCAAAATCTGATATTGAAAATTTAGAACATTTAGATTTTGCGGCTGGATTTGCACCCAATTTGCGTGGTCCGCATGCAACAATGTTTGTCCGAAGACCTTGGACAATTCGACAATATGCAGGATTTTCAACTGCCGAAGAAAGCAATGCGTTCTATAGAAGAAATTTAGCTGCTGGGCAAAAAGGACTTTCCGTTGCATTTGATTTACCAACACATAGAGGTTACGATTCAGATCATGAGCGCGTTGTTGGCGATGTAGGAAAAGCAGGAGTTGCAATTGATTCTGTCGAAGATATGAAAGTATTATTCGACCAAATCCCTCTGGATGAAATGTCGGTTTCAATGACAATGAACGGAGCAGTTTTACCAATTATGGCATTTTATATCGTTGCCGCAGAAGAACAAGGCGTGAAACCAGAACAACTTTCTGGAACAATCCAAAACGATATTTTGAAGGAATTTATGGTTCGTAATACCTATATTTATCCACCTGAGCCTTCAATGAAAATTATAGCTGATATATTTGAATTTACAAGCAAAAAAATGCCGAAATTCAACTCTATTTCAATTTCTGGGTACCACATGCAAGAAGCTGGAGCAACCGCCGATATTGAATTGGCTTACACTTTGGCAGACGGTTTAGAATATATAAGAACGGGACTTTCTACTGGAATGAAAATTGATGAATTTGCCCCACGCCTATCCTTTTTCTGGGCAATTGGAATGAACCATTTTATGGAAATTGCAAAAATGCGTGCCGGACGAATGATTTGGGCTAAATTAGTAAAACAGTTTAACCCAAAAGAGGAAAAATCATTAGCTTTAAGAACCCATTGCCAAACATCGGGTTGGAGTTTAACCGAACAAGACCCTTTTAATAATGTGGCACGAACTTGCATTGAAGCAACAGCCGCAGCTTTTGGAGGAACACAATCTTTGCATACCAATGCCTTGGATGAAGCAATTGCATTACCAACAGATTTCTCTGCAAGAATTGCAAGAAACACACAAATTTATTTACAAGAAGAAACTAAAATTACCAAAACAGTCGATCCTTGGGCAGGAAGTTATTATGTAGAAAGTTTGACCAATGAAATTGTACAAAATGCTTGGAAACTAATTGAAGAAGTAGAAGAATTAGGTGGAATGACTAAGGCAATTGAAGCTGGAATTCCAAAACTACGAATCGAGGAAGCTGCCGCAAGAAAACAAGCTCGAATTGATAGTAGCCAAGATGTAATTGTTGGAATAAATAAATACCGATTAGAAAAAGAAGATCCTTTGCATATTTTAGATGTTGACAATCAAATGGTTCGCAAGCAACAATTGGAACAATTAGATAAAATAAAAACATCTCGAGATACAAAAAAAGTAAAAGAAACATTAGATAAATTGATTGGAACTGCAAGAACTGGAGAAGGAAACTTACTGGAAATTGCGGTTGAAGCAGCACGTTACAGAGCCACTTTGGGCGAAATTAGCGATGCCTTAGAAACTGTATTTGGTAGATATAAAGCTCAAATTAAATCCTTTAGCGGCGTGTATAGTAAAGAAATTAAAGACGACAAAAGTTTTGAAAAAGCAAAACAAATGGCTGACAAATTTGCAAAGCAAGAAGGTCGCCGTCCAAGAATTATGATTGCAAAAATGGGGCAAGACGGTCACGATCGCGGCGCAAAAGTAGTAGCAACTGGCTACGCTGATGTTGGTTTTGATGTAGATATAGGCCCGTTATTTCAAACACCAGCAGAAGCTGCGAAACAAGCCATTGAAAATGATGTGCATATTCTTGGCGTTTCTTCCTTGGCTGCTGGGCACAAAACGTTGGTTCCACAAGTTATAGAAGAACTAAAAAAATACGGTCGCGAGGATATTATGGTAGTTGTGGGAGGAGTAATTCCCGCACAAGATTATCAATTTTTATTCGATGCTGGAGCCGTTGCCGTTTTTGGCCCTGGAACTAAAATCAGTGAAGCTGCTATAAAAATATTGAAGATTTTGATTTAATATAACAAATACTATGCATGCATACTAATTATTTCCTATATTTACAATTATAAAAATACAAACTATGAATTTTTCAGCAAAAATGCTTCGTGATGATGCCTTATTAGGCAAAGTAATTGTGGTTACCGGTGGCGGAAGTGGTTTAGGAAAGGCAATGACCAAATATTTTATGGAATTGGGTGCCAAAGTAGCAATAACTTCCCGTGATTTAGAAAAACTAAAAACTACAGCAACCGAATTAGAAGCTGAAACTGGTGGAACTTGTCTCCCCGTTCAATGCGATGTCCGTCATTATGACCAAGTGGAAGCCATGTTGCAAGAAGTTTTAAAAGCGTATGGAAAAGTAGATGTTTTATTGAATAATGCTGCAGGAAATTTTATTTCGCCAACAGAGCGCCTTTCGGCAAATGCGTTTGATACGGTAATTGATATTGTTTTGAAAGGTTCAAAAAACTGCACACTTGCCTTTGGAAAACATTGGATTGATACCAAACAAGAATCATCAACTGTCTTGAATATTGTTACTACTTATGCGTTTACGGGTTCTGCTTATGTGGTTCCAAGTGCGACTGCAAAAGCAGGAGTTTTGGCAATGACAAGAAGTTTAGCGGTTGAATGGGCAAAATACGGAATTCGAACCAACGCAATTGCACCTGGTCCATTTCCTACAAAAGGAGCTTGGGATAGATTGTTGCCCGGAGATTTGAAAGAAAAATTTGATTTATCAAAAAAAGTGCCTTTAAAAAGGGTTGGTGATCACCAAGAATTAGCCAATTTAGCGGCTTATTTAGTTTCCGATTTTTCGGCTTATATAAATGGAGAAGTTGTAGTTATTGATGGTGGTGAATGGCTTAAAGGTGCGGGTCAATTTAATTTATTGGAGGCTGTTCCAGATGAAATGTGGGACATGCTTGAAATGATGATTAAAGCTAAGAAGAATTCGTAATTCTAATTTAAATACATTATAAAAATAGAGAACGTAATTGTTCTCTTTTTTTTAGCCCTGACATGCCTTCCGGCAGGCAGGTGGAAGGGAAAATCCCGAGCTTTTTAGCGCGGATTTGGAATGACAGCAGGATTAGCTCCAAATAAAAAAAAAGGATTTAATTAGGGAGAAACAATTATTTAGTAAATTTACAAAAATGTATTTCCTTGGAATCAAAAAACAAGATGTCGGCACTTCACGAAAAAGCAGGAATTTCGCCTCCCGAAATTGTCAGTGAAAAAGTGGCGGAACAAATTCATACCTTTCGGAAGATTCAACCCTCTGCAAAAGAATTAGTTGACGGTATTCTGAATGGAAATATTACGGCTTTGAGCAGAGCAATTACTTTAGTTGAAAGCACGAATAGTGAACATTTAGAACGAGCAAATGAAGTAATAAACGACTGTTTGCCTTTCGCCAATAAGTCAGTTAGAATTGGGATTACAGGCGTTCCTGGTGTTGGAAAAAGCACCTTTATTGAAGCTTTTGGAAAACATTTAACGAGTTTAGGGAAAAAAGTTGCCGTTCTTGCCGTGGATCCAAGTAGCACAATTTCGCACGGGAGTATTTTGGGAGACAAAACCCGAATGGAAGAATTGGTGAAAGACAAAAATGCGTATATCCGACCATCCGCTTCGGGGGAAACATTGGGTGGAGTGGCTCGAAAAACACGCGAATCGATTACACTTTGTGAAGCTTGCGGATTTGATACAATCATTATTGAAACAGTGGGTGTTGGTCAGAGTGAAACCGCTGTTCACAGTATGGTAGATTTCTTTTTGTTATTGAAAATTTCAGGTGCTGGCGACGAATTGCAAGGCATAAAACGGGGAATTATGGAAATGGCAGATGCAATTGTTATCAATAAAGCCGATGGAGATAATGTACGGAAATCGAATTTGGCGAAAGTAGAATTTGGGCGGGCTTTGCATTTATTTCCAGCTAAAAAATCGGGTTGGACACCCACAGCTTCAACGTGTAGCGCCATAACTCACGATGGGATTCCTGAAGTTTGGGAAACAATTTTAAAGTTTTTAGATCTCACAAAATCCAATAATTATTTCAATGAAAAACGCAAAGAGCAAAATCAATATTGGATGTTGGAAACCATAAATGAGCAATTGAAAACTAATTTTTTCAATCATCCTAAAATTCAAAAACTATTAGAAGAAAACAAAAAAGCGGTGCAAAATGATGAAATATCACCTTTTGCAGCCGCTATGATTTTGTTGGAAAAGTATTTTAAGAGTTGATTTAGTCTATTGAAAGTCTAAACCTTTAATTTTTAATCGTTTTGATTTGGCTTTCAGTAATGTTATACCTTTTTACCACTTCATTATAATTACTAAAATCTATCGTAGAAGAATTTCTGTTTGATAAATAACCCGGAATAATTACCACTCTAAATACTTGACTTTGCGTCCAAGTAGAACCTAATGTTGTTAAGTCGAAGTCAGAATCAAGAAATATATTAATATCATTTCTAGTAAAATCAAAATTATAATCCAATTCGCCTTGTAGCAAATAAACAGTTTGAGGCAACGTTCTCCATACATCTTCTCCATTTATTACATCAAATAAACGGTAAACTAAAACCATATCCGAACTGTAAATTGGTGGATTTAGCGTGATTATTCTAGAATAATTATTAGCTGCTGAAAATGAAGTCGTAACTTCAAAAACTTCAGCTAAATTATTCACTTGGATTTCATCCTTAACAGTACATCCTTGAAATGCAAATGTTCCTACAAATGCTAACATTAAAAGTATTCTTTTCATAATATAAATAGTTGGTTACTTAAAAAGTATTCCAAAAATAAAACCAAAAAAACTAATTATGCTATTATTAATGAAAAATAAATAAATTACTTTTGCTTTTATGAAATTATATATGATAATGATTGGTTGCAGACCAAAAGGAAGGTTTACTGAACAACACGATATTTTTTTTGGAATTGGGAATTCTTTGTCAGAATTGGTTCCTCAAATGAAAGCGTTCTGGCCTGAAGCCAAAGGAAAAATTCATATTGATGCTTGGCGAGAGATTACCGTCGTTGATAATCATACAATAGAAATTGTTTCCAAAATTGATGCTGTTGCAAATGCTTCTCAACTTTTTTTTATCAATCTTGGTGGTTATAAGGAAAATGAATTTGAAGAATACCACTACAAAATATTGGCAACTGGAACTTCATTGGCGGAAGCCACAAAAAAAGCAAAAGCTACCAGTTTCTATAAACATTATGGTTTTAAAGGTGCAACCTCACACATTGACGATAAATTTGGAATTGATGTTGATGATGTTTTTAACGTAGCAGATATTCTTGCGCCTGAATTAAAAGAAAAATTTGCTTTAAAAATTTCTGAAAATAATATGAATTTTGAAGATAAATTGCATATTGGGTATTTGAAATTGGATAAAATAGTATAGTATTTACCTTATTATTATTTGTTTACTATCTTCAATATTCTTTGCTGATTTAGTCAATAAATTGATAATATTAAGCTTAATTTTTTCTTTTGGATTATCAATCGTAGAAACTATCGCTTTCAGAATATACTTTTCATCAATTAAATAACTGTCATAGTCTTCGTATATTACATTTCCATCAATTTGAAAAACTGTTGCATTTTCACTTGGGTTTATATATTTTAACTTAAATTTATTTAGAGGCATAAAATTATGATTATAAGATATTTTACCTTCAATCATAATTCTCCCATTATATTTTACAGAATCAATAATGGTGTCTTTTTTAATGACATTCATCGTAGCAATACTTTCTGGATTTATAGTTGACATCAAAGAATAGTTTATTAATTTGCCATTAAAAAATACAGCAGCATAATTATTGGAAACTTTCTTGAAATTATAAGCTACTTTTATAACGGTGTCATTAATAGTTGTTGGTTTACTAATATTCAAATCCGTCACTTTACCTGTAAGTTGTCCGAAAGTGGTCATTGAAAACAGAACTATAATTAGTGAAAATTTAAATTTCATATTATTAATTGAATTTTGATTAAAATAAAGATAATAAATTTTAGAAAAAAATCCCGCTAAAAAGCGGGATAATCGATTCACACGCTTTTTGCGTTGCAAAAAGCGGTTCTCTGCTTACATATTCCTCCTATACTGACCGCCAACTTCAAATAATGAACTTGTGATTTGTCCCAAAGAACACACTTTTGTAGCTTTCATTAAATGCTCAAACAAGTTTTCGTTTTTGATGGCTGCTTGTTGTAAATCATTCAAATGCTGGTTTACTTTATCTTGATTGGATTGATGTAAATTGGTCAACATATCAATTTGATATTGCTTTTCTTCTTCTGTAGCACGGATAACTTCTGCCGGAATAATTGTTGGTGAACCTTTAGAACTCAAGAAAGTATTTACCCCAATAATTGGAAATTCTCCCGTGTGTTTCAACGTTTCGTAATACAAACTTTCCTCTTGAATTTTTGAGCGTTGGTACATCGTTTCCATGGCACCAAGTACACCACCACGCTCCGTGATTCTATCAAATTCTTCTAAAACTGCCGCTTCCACTAAATCGGTTAATTCTTCAATTATAAAAGCACCTTGAATAGGATTCTCGTTTTTGGTCAACCCCAATTCTTTATTGATAATCAATTGAATTGCCATTGCACGACGCACCGATTCTTCTGTTGGTGTTGTAATTGCTTCGTCATATGCATTGGTGTGCAATGAGTTACAGTTGTCATAAATAGCATATAAAGCTTGTAACGTAGTACGGATATCATTAAAATCAATTTCTTGAGCGTGCAAAGAACGTCCCGATGTTTGAATATGGTATTTCAACATTTGCGCTCTTTCATTGGCTCCATATTTATTTTTCATCGCTTTCGCCCAAATTTTACGAGCCACACGACCAATAACAGCATATTCAGGATCGATACCATTGGAGAAAAAGAAAGATAAATTAGGTCCAAAATCGTTAATGTCCATTCCACGACTTAGATAATATTCCACGTAAGTAAAACCATTAGAAAGTGTAAATGCCAATTGCGAAATTGGGTTTGCCCCTGCTTCGGCAATGTGATAGCCCGAAATAGAAACCGAATAAAAGTTTCTTACATTGTTTTTTATAAAATATTCCTGCACATCTCCCATCAAACGAAGGGCAAATTCCGTAGAAAAAATACAGGTGTTTTGGGCTTGGTCTTCTTTTAAAATGTCAGCTTGAACGGTTCCACGAACTTGCGAAAGGGTCCTGATTTTTATTTCATTATAAACTGATAAAGGCAAAACTAAATCTCCAGTTACTCCTAAAAGTAGCAAACCCAAACCATTATTTCCTTCAGGTAAATCGCCTTGGTATTTTGGTCTTGTTGTTCCTTTTTGTTTGTAAATTGCAGCGATTTTAGCTTCAACTTCTTTTTCTAATCCTTTTTCTTTGATGTAATATTCACATTGCTGGTCGATGGCAGCATTCATAAAAAAGCCCAACATCATTGGCGCTGGTCCATTTATGGTCATACTCACCGAAGTCATAGCATCGACCAAATCGAAACCAGAATACAATTTTTTTGCATCGTCTAAGCAACAAATTGAAACTCCTGCGTTACCAATTTTTCCGTAAATATCTGGTCGAATATGTGGGTCATTTCCATATAAAGTCACGCTGTCAAAAGCCGTAGAAAGACGTTTTGCGGGTAATCCTGCACTCACATAATGAAACCTTTTATTGGTTCGTTCTGGTCCGCCTTCACCTGCAAACATTCGAGATGGATCCTCGCCTTCTCTTTTAAAAGGGTATAAACCTGCTGTAAATGGAAATTCTCCAGGTACATTTTCTTGTAAGTTCCAACGCAAAATATCGCCCCAAGCTTCGTATTTTGGCATTGCAATTTTAGGGATTTGCGTGTGCGACAAACTTTCGGTATGTGTGGCAATTTTGATTTGCTTTTCTCTTACCTTAAAAGTGTAAAATGGATTTTTGTATTTAGTTGTTTTTTCATTCCAAGTCAATATTATTTCCCAATTATAGGGATCTAAATTCATTTTTAACTTCTCAAATTGGTTTAATAAAAGAGAGATAAAAATCTTATCTTCAGTATTTTCAATAATAGAATTTAAAATTTCAATCCCAGATTTATTCAGGGTGGGTTCATTTCCAGAAACACTTTCTAAAGTTTTGAAAATACCGTATAATTTTTGAGCTACTTTTTGTTGAGACAATGAAGTAATATCATATTTACGATTGTTTTCTGCAATTTCAGATAAATAACGGGTTCTATGAGGTGGTATTACGAATATTTTTTCGCTCATTTCACGAGTGATTTTGAACGTTGATTTCAAATCACTATCTGTTTTTTCAACGATTTTATCCATTATCGCTTTGTAAAGCGTATTCATTCCTGGATCATTGAATTGAGAAGCAATAGTTCCAAATACAGGCATGTCGTCAGGATTTACATCCCACAGATTATGATTGCGTTGGTATTGTTTTTTAACATCCCGAACGGCATCAAGTGCGCCCCGCTTATCAAATTTATTTAAGGCTACCAAATCTGCAAAATCAAGCATATCGATTTTTTCCAATTGTGTTGCCGCTCCAAATTCAGGTGTCATCACGTAAAGTGAAACATCAGAATGATCCATAATTTCAGTGTCTGATTGCCCAATACCGGAAGTTTCCAAAATAATAATGTCATAATTTGCTACTTTCAAAACTTGAATGGCATCGGCAACATATTTTGAAAGCGCTAAATTGGATTGGCGTGTTGCTAATGAACGCATATAAACTCGAGGATTATTGATAGCATTCATTCGGATTCTATCGCCTAATAATGCACCGCCAGTTTTTCTTTTTGAGGGATCGACGGAAATTAATCCGATGGTTTTTTCGGGAAAGTCGATTAAGAAACGACGGACCAATTCGTCCACTAAAGATGATTTTCCAGAACCACCAGTTCCTGTAATTCCTAGGACTGGAGGACCCCCAGCCCCCGAAGGGTGAGTTTGAGAAGATTTCGGAAATACTTTATGGAATTCATCTGGTGTATTTTCCGCAAATGAAATTAATCTTGCAAGAGTTGTTACATCTTTATCGGCAATGGATTTTTCGATGGTTTTGCCTTTTGGAAGGTTCAAAGGGGGATTTGCATAATCCGATTTTTGAACTAAATCATTAATCATTCCTTGTAATCCCATAGCGCGACCGTCGTCTGGAGCATAAATACGCGAAATTCCGTAGGCTTGTAATTCGGCAATTTCAGAAGGCAAAATTACACCTCCGCCACCACCAAAAATTTTGATGTGTTCTGCTCCTTTTTCTTTGAGCAAATCATACATGTATTTAAAATATTCGTTGTGTCCGCCTTGATAAGAAGTTATAGCAATAGCATTGACATCTTCTTGAATGGCAGTGTTTACAACCTCTTCCGCGCTTCTGTCGTGTCCAAGATGAATTACTTCAACTCCTGTAGATTGGATAATTCTTCGCATTATGTTGATAGCCGCATCGTGTCCGTCAAAAAGAGCGGCAGCGGTTACAATTCGTACTTTATGAACTGGTATGTAGGGTTTTTGAATTTCCATTTATGAATGTGATAATTTTAAAGGTGCAATTTACGAGTTTTTTAAAAATAATTTATCAAAAATAGTAAAAAACATACTTTATGATAATGTGAATTTAGTTGTTTAAAATTTTCTTACATTTGAAAAAATGATTTTGAAAACGGATGCACTAGCCCTGATAGCAGCGGTATCCCACGCTTTTTTGCGTGGATATAGCGGATAGCAGGAAATAGCTCCAAAAGAAAAAAAAAGAAAAATGCAAAAAATTACGATTTTAATTCATTGTAAAGATCAAAAAGCGATTATCGCTTCGGTAACCAATTATATTGCTTCGATTGGGGGAAATATTATTTATTTGGACCAACATGTTGATGCGGATGAAAATGTGTTTTTCATGCGTTTGGAATGTGAATTAAGTGCTAAAAATTGGAATTTTGATGCTATAAAAAGGGATTTTAAAACTAATATAGCCGAGCCATTTAATATGAACTGGGAAATTTATCCTCAAGAAGAAAAGCCCAAAATGGCACTCTTTGTATCGAAATACGACCACTGTTTATTTGATATATTAGGGAGGTATTTAGCAGGAGAATTGCCACTCGAAATATCAGTAATTATAAGTAATCACGAGGATTTAAGAGGTACGGCAGAACGATTTAGTATTCCGTTTTATTACGTTCCTTTTACTAAAGAAACGAAAATTGAAGGAGAGAAAAAACAACTTGAATTGTTGCATAAATATAAAATTGAATTTGTAGTTTTGGCTCGTTATATGCAAATAATCACGCCAAAATTAATTGAAGTTTACAAAAACAAAATAATTAATATTCATCATTCCTTTTTACCCGCTTTTCCAGGCGCAAAACCGTATCATTCGGCTTTCAAACGGGGTGTTAAAATTATTGGGGCAACAAGTCATTATGTAACAGAAGAATTGGATGAAGGTCCAATAATTGAGCAGGATATTTCGAGAGTTTTGCACAGCCATTCCATTGAAGATTTCATAATGAAAGGACGAGATTTAGAGAGAACGGTTTTAGCTAGGGCAATAAAATTACACGCTGAGAGAAAAACTATGGTCTATAATAATAAAACTGTGGTATTTTTTTGATAGACGTATTAATAATTCTTAAAATCGTATACTATTTGGTTACTCAAAATAAACAAAAACAAAAACAAAAATAAAAACAAAATGAAAAACAAAATGAAAAAAATTATAATCCTCCTTCTGTTTGTGCCGTTAATAGCTTCAGCGCAACTCGGTCCATTGAAGAATCTTTCAAATATTAAAATTCCTAAAATCACAAAATTGGGAACACTTCCCGATATCAGTGCGGGTTTAAAAGAGGCGTTGAACAATGGAATTACAAAACAAGTAACGAAATTAACTGCCGAAGATGGTTTTTATAAAAATGACCTTGTAAAAATACAATTACCATCAGAATTGCAAAAAGTGGATAAAACCTTGCGAAGTTTAGGAATGTCAAATTTAGCAGATCAAGGCTTAAAAGTACTAAATAGAGCGGCGGAAGATGCTGTGAAAGAAGCAACCCCAATATTTGTGGATGCGGTAAAAAATATGACTTTTACAGATGCAAAAACAATATTGATGGGAAATGAAAATGCTGCAACAATCTATTTGCAAACGGCAACATCAACGGCATTATATGATAAATTTAGCCCTGTAATTGCTACTTCGTTAAACAAAGTAAATGCGGATAAAATTTGGGAACAAATCATTACCAAATACAATTCGATTCCATTAGTTAAAAAAGTAACGCCTAATTTAAAGGAGTATATAACCAAAGAAACTATGAAAGGTGTTTTTACTATGGTTGCAGTTGAGGAAAAAGAAATTAGAGTGAATTTAAAAGCAAGAACTTCGTCTTTATTGCAGGATATTTTTGCGATGCAGGATAAAAAATAAAGTTTATCAGTTTAAAATCAATAACATAGATATAACAAACACTTAACATCAATCTGTAAATTTCTGTTGATATTTGCAAGTAGTTTAGAGTTAGTTTAGTTTGGGAAAATTAGCCATTACTTTCGGGTAATGGTTTTTTTATTTTTGGCTATTTAAAAAGGAAAGAACTGTCGTATTGAAAATGGTGGATTGTTCAATATTTACAACGTGTCCGCATTGTTCAACTACAAATAAACGTGATGATTTGAAGTGTTTTTCGACTACTTTTCGAACCGAAGGAAGAAACATATAATCTTCTTCGCCCATAATATATAATGTAGGAATGTTGAGTTCTTCTTGACGAAACCATTTCAAAATTGGGTTGATTTCGGCGGTAAGTTTAAACCATTTTATAAACTCCTTTTGATATAGTTTTTTGGCTTCATTAATAAACAACAAACGAGATTGTTTGTGGTTTTTATTGGGCATTATTACGAAAGCAAAAAACTTATACAAAACTAAATATGGTAATACATATTTGAACATATTCCCCAATTTCATTAGAATTTGTGAACGAAAATTCATTTTTAGAATAGCACCGCCGAGAATCATACTTTGAACTCTTTCGGGATGCATTTCTGCCAATTGTCGAATTAATATAGTACCCAAAGAAATTCCTACAAAATGAGATTTTTTAATTTTCAGATGGTCTAAAACTTCTAATATATCATTGGCTAAAGACGAAAAAGTATATTTTTGCTTGAACGCAATTTTTATTTGTTGGTTTGAATTTCCATGTCCTCGTAAATCTAATAACAACACATTGTACTGTTTTTGAAAATCACGGATTTGCTTGAACCAAATAGAAGAACTTCCACCCGCTCCATGAACAAAAGTTACCCATTGGGCGCTTTTTCTGTTTTCGTATATGGTGTAGTTTATCATTGAATTTTCAAATGTAGAATAACGAATTTTGATTGCAGATTTTATATCGGTAAATATAGATCAAAATTTCGATAGGTTTGACAATCTAAAATAAAAAAAATCGTAACCCGAGCCTAAATGGCGAACTGGCGAAGCAATCAAAAATCTTAAATATTTTGCAAAATCACTGCCATTTCTTCTTGGATTTTTAAGGCTTCTGCCCTAGCTTTTTCAGCGAAATCAGTTCCATTTGAAGCATAAATTATCGCTCGTGAAGAATTAATTAGCAATCCAATATTGGTATTTATTCCGTATTTGCAAACTTCCGAAAGGCTTCCACCTTGTGCACCAACACCTGGAACAAGCAAGAAACTATCAGGCACAATTTTGCGAATTTCAGTGAAATATTCTGCTTTTGTAGCACCTACAACGTACATCAGGTTTTCTGAATTTTTCCAAGTTTTTGATGTTTCCAAAACCTGTTTGTATAATTCTACTCCATCAACATTCAACGTTTGAAAATCAAAAGCACCTTCATTAGAAGTCAAAGCCAACATAATCGTATGTTTATTATCAAAAGCCAAGAAAGGTTCAACAGAATCTTTTCCCATATACGGTGCAACAGTTACGCTGTCAAAATTCAAATCTTCAAAAAAAGCTTTGGCATACATTGATGACGTATTTCCAATATCACCCCGTTTTGCATCAGCAATGGTGAAGATTTCAGGATATTTTTCGTTGATGTAATTGATCGATTTTTGCAATGACATCCAACCTTTAATTCCATACGCTTCATAGAAAGCAGTATTGGGTTTATAGGAAACCGCCAAATCGTGTGTCGCATCAATAATCGCTTTATTAAACTCGAAAATCGGGTCTTCAAATGATAATAAATGTGATGGTATCTTATTCAAATCAACATCCAAACCAATACAAAGGAAGGATTTTTTGCTTTTAATTTGGGTAATTAATTCTGTAGTTGTCATTGTTGTTTGTTTAACCGCAAAGTTCGCAAAGTTTTCGCAAAGTTCGCAAAGTTTTAAAAAAAATGCCAAACTTAAATTCAGTATGGCATCTTTTATCTATTTATCTATTTGTCTTTTATCTTTTGGTCTTCTTAAAATACCTCACTTGCTTCTTTCAATTTCTCCATATTATTCACCAATTGCAATTCATCTACAATTTTCTGAATATCACCATTCATAATGTTTCCTAAATCGTATAAAGTCAATCCTACACGGTGATCGGTAACTCGTCCTTGCGAATAATTATAGGTTCTAATTTTTGCCGAACGGTCTCCAGAACTCACTTGCGACGTACGTTTTGTAGCATCTTCCGCTTGTTTTTTGGCCAATTCTTGTTCGTATAAACGAGAACGCAAAACGCCCATCGCCTTATCTTTATTCTTATGTTGCGATTTTTGATCCTGACATTGCGCCACTAATCCTGTTGGAATGTGCGTCAATCGAACCGCCGATTTCGTAGTATTTACCGATTGTCCACCTGGTCCTGACGAACAGAAAAAATCCACGCGAACATCGTTCATATCAATTTGAACGTCAAATTCTTCAGCTTCTGGAAGAACCATAACCGTAGCTGCCGAAGTATGAACACGACCTTGCGTTTCCGTTTGGGGAACGCGTTGTACCCGGTGAACACCGGCTTCAAATTTCAAAGTTCCATAAACATCTTCGCCCGTAACTTCAAAAATTACCTCTTTGAAACCACCCGAAGTTCCCTCATTCATATCTACAACCGAAGTTCTCCAACCTCTATTTTCACAATATTTCGTGTACATTCTAAACAAATCACCCGCAAAAATACTCGCTTCATCTCCACCCGTTCCGGCACGAATTTCAACCATCACATTTTTTGCATCTTCCTCGTCTTTCGGAATCAACATAAACTTAATTTCATCTTCCAATGCAGGCAATCTTTCTTTGGCTTCTTCCAATTGCATTTTCGCCATTTCGGTCATATCAGCATCACTTCCATCAGCAATAATCTCGTTTGCTTCGTCTATATTCCCCATCAAAACCACGTATTCATCGCGTTTTCCGGCAAGCGCTTTCAACCCTTTATATTCCTGATTCAATTGCACATAACGCTTTTGATCGCTGATCACATCGGGCTGAATAATCAAATCCGAAATCTCATCGAAACGCTGTTTTACTATTTGAAGTCTGTCTAACATCTTGTTTTTTCCTTAATTAAGTCAGCAAATTTACAAAAAATAGTTGATACTATAAAGCAAACCCGTTTTCGATTTTTTTGAAGCTTTCTCCCGCTGTTCGCTGTATCCACGCTAAAAAGCTTGCGATGCCGCTTCCATCTGCCTGGCGGCAGGCAGGTCAGAGCTAGGGTGTTTGGATTTGTAAGTGCTTCTAATTTTACAATTTATTTTTGTACCTAATTTTCAGAGAATCAATCAACTATAAAATAGTATTCATAATAATTCTAAATAGTCTTTGAAAAATCAAAATCAGTAATTATATTTGCACTTTATTTTTAATAAGTCTAAATAATAATTATGAGATTTCTGCTTTCAACTCTTTTTACGGTTTTCTTTTCATTGTTTTCAATTCACGCACAAGAAGCAGGTATCATTAAAGGTACAATAATTTCTTCCGATGGTTTTCCTTTAAATAACATTTCAATAAAGTTAGGAAACGTTGCATTTGCAACACAAACAGACACAAATGGAGAATTTGTTTTTAAGAATTTCCCAATAGGAATTCACACCATTACATTGGAAGGAATTGGTTTAACAAAACAATCCAAAGAAATAAAAGTGACTTCTAATGAAATTACAACTGTAGAATTCGTATTAATAGAAAACATCAATACCCTTAAAGAAATCGTAATTAGAATTAAAAAAAGTCCTAACAAAAAAAAGGAAACTGTATTGTCTGGACTTGAAATAAAACCCTTCGATTTACCACAAAGCATCCAAATAATAGAAAATTCAACACTCTATCAGCAACAAACACTTAGATTAAGCGATGTAGTAAAAAACATCAATGGCGTTTATGTTGGCTCAGCAAGAGGAAATGTTCAGGAATCTTTTTGGTCTAGAGGTTACGACATGACTGCCAATAATATGTTTAAAAATGGCTTTCGTTTAAACAGCGGCTCCATGCCAGAAGTAGCAACTTTAGAAAAAGTAGAAGTTCTAAAAGGGAGTTCCGCCTTATTATTTGGAAATGTTACCCCTGGAGGAATTCTTAATATGGTTACTAAAGCCCCACAATTCAAAAAAGGCGGTGAAATAGAAATACAAATGGGAAGTTATTCATTCTACAAACCAACAGTTGATTTTTATGGAACATTAACTAAAAATAGTGCCTATCGATTTGTTGGAACGTATGAAAACGCTGGTAGTTTTCGAGATAATGTATCGAGAGAACGATTTTATATCAATCCATCGGTGCTATTAAAAGCAAGTAAAAAAACAGAAATTACCCTGCAAGGAGATTATCTAAAAGACAATTGGACTCCCGATTTTGGAACTGGTTCTATTGGAAAAGTGACTGCTGATGTTCCTCGTAACACCTATTTAGGGGCAACTTGGTCTAATGGGCAAACCTATCAATCTTCGGTTTCAGGATTGGTAAAACATAAATTTAATGACAATTGGAAACTAAATTTCAATACGGCTTTTCAAAATTACGAACGAAATTGGGAAGGAACAGAAAGAATTCAACCTTTAGAAAATGGAGATTGGTACCGCCCTTTAGGAAAAAACAAAGCCATTGACCAATTAATAAGTAACCAAGTTAATTTGCAAAGTGATTTTACAACTGAAAAAATAAAACACCAATTTTTCACAGGAATAGACGCCGATAATTTATTTACACAAGTTTATACTTTTGTTTACAATCCTGCAATTTATGATATGATAAATATATTTGATTTAAGTTTATATCCTCAAAATACTGCCATTCCTGAAGCAACAAATACCAAAATAGTGAAAACAACCACACAAAGATTTGGAATTTACGCCCAAGATTTAATTTCATTAACCGATAAATTTAAAGTCTTAACAGGATTGCGTTGGTCGTGGCAAGTAGCAAAAGCAGAAAATTTTAACCTCGTTACAAATACAGTTACCGAAGATAAAATACGAAAGGATTTGGCTTTTTCGCCCAAATTAGGTCTCGTATTTCAACCGACAAAAAACCTGTCTTTATTTACAAGTTATTCCAATTCATTTACACCAAATACAGGAGTTACAATCAATAATGAAACATTAAAAGCATCTATTATTGATCAATTCGAAATTGGTTTCAAAAAAGATTTCTGGAAAGGAATGGTAAGTATAAATAGTACCTATTATCAAATTATCAACAGCAATTTAGCTCAAACAGCCGAATTTACTTCCGACGGAACCATCAATACAAATACCGATATAAAGTCATTAAATGGGGAAACTAAAAGCCAAGGAATTGAAATTGACATCACTGCAAAACCTATTGAAGGAATGAGTATTTTGGCCGGCTATAGTTATAATGATATGCGATTTTCCAAAACTTCGGGTACTTTAGGTAGTTTTATTACTGGCGATAGACTGACACGAACGCCATCAAACACTGCCAATGGAAGTATCTTTTACAGTATTTCATCTGGAAAATTAAAAGGACTTTCAATTGGCGCCATGGGAAATTACATTGGAAATAGAATTGGCGGCTGGAACAACACCATCGGACAAACCCTTCCTGATAGAACGATTCCTTTAAAAGGATTCGCCACGTTTGATTTTTCTATGGGATACAATTGGAAGCAATTTTCAGTTTTATGTAAAATATCAAACATTGCAAACGAACTAAATTATACCGTTCACGAAAATTACAGTTTCAATCCTATTGCGCCAAGGCAAATTCTAACATCTATAAAATATAAATTCTAAAAGTTAAATTAAATAGACAAGGCTGCCGTAATGGGCAGCCTTATCAATATAAAGTGTGAAAAATTACATCTTTTTCAACTGCTCTTTCATCATTACGATTTGATCTTTAAGCATGTTTTGTTTGTCTAATTTTTTAGCTTCATTCAATAAAGTCGTTGCTTCTAATTTTCTTCTTCTTGTCATAGCGACACCAGCCAAATTTAATTTTGCAACTGCTAAATCCATATCCATAGACAATCCTAATTCAATTGCTTTCTTGAAATACTTCTCCGCTTGAATCAAATTTGTTTGCGAAAGCATAATTCCGTGAAGATAATTAAAATAACCTTGTTGCTTACGAACCAACGCAGATTCAGGGTTTTTGATGTGTGCCAACCATTTTTGCGCACCTGGAAAGTCTTGTTTTCGTAACTTTAAAAAAGCTAAAAGAATAAATTCGTTCTTGAAATATAAAAAAATAGGAATTAACGATAAGAATATAAAGAAAATACCATTTCCGATTTCTCCGTCTGTAAAACTCCAAATCCCGCTACCTATAATTAAAACCGCTAAAATTAGTTTGATATTTTTGTGAAACATAGTATTTGTTTAAATGATTATGCAAAGATAGTAAAAGGAATTTAAAATATTTTTACAAAACTACTTGCAAAGAATAAAACTCTTTGTATATTTGCACTCGGTTTGAGAATTATTAAGTTATAAAACCAA
>CAMCDQ010000016.1 GCA_945873505.1 Chitinophaga pinensis | reverse complement strand
ATTAATATCCCAGAAAATTTAAATGTTTCTTGTATTACATCTGATCCTAATACTCCGACTACTTTTTATGTTGGAACTGGAGAATCTTATGTAGGGGGTGATGTTACTGGTAACGGTGTATGGAAATCAACTGATAGGGGAGTATCTTGGACAAAAGTTTTAGGAGGCATTACTGGAGCAACAACTTTTCAATCGGCTGCGAATGTTACTATTAATAGCCCAGTTGTTCTTGCTGGTAATTATCCGAGTTTTCCTAATTCCTCCTTTGGACCCTCAATTACAAGTGCAATTACAGGAAATATTGTTTTAGTTACAGACGGCATATCTGTTCCAACTTCCCTTGGATGTAACGCTTTGACTAACGGAAGTGCAGTAAGCGGTAAAATAGCTTTAGTAAGAAGAGGAAGTTGTAATTTTTCTGTGAAAGTTGCAAATGCACAAGCTGCAGGAGCTATCGCAGTAATAGTAATGAACAATGTAGCAGGACCTCCAGCTGCTATGGGCGGAGCTGACGCAACAATTACAATACCATCCGTGATGATTTCTCGCGAAGATGGAAATTTATTAGAAGCGGCTTTAGCAGCAGGCACGGCAGTAAATGGAACTTTAAATCCAAGTGCTGTTGGTGTTCTTTCTGGTAATATTGTACCTGGAGTTCAATTTGTTAATAAAATTGCTATTAGAAATAATGGGGGATCTTCTGAAATTTTTGTGGCAGCTGCTGATTCTTATTATGGTTCATCAAATGCTACCACTTATTTAGGTTCAGATTCTTACGGTGTGTATAAATCAATTGATGGTGGTGCGAATTGGACTTTGTTAACACTTCCGCTAACTACAAATGGAAACAAACATTGTCCAAATGATATAGAAATTGGAATAGACAATAAAATTTGGGTTTCAACAACTAAAAGTTTTGCATATTCAGATGGCGGAGGAAAAGTATTCTGTTCTTCTGACAATGGAGTTACATTCGAAGATAAATATACTGTAACAGGAAATGGAGGAGGAGCAAGAGTGGAAATTGAAGCTTCGGGAACAAATGCAAATACAATATATGTTTTATCTCAGTTAAAACAAGCAACTACAACTGATGCCGTTGAAGTTAAAATTATAAAAACAACAGATGGATTTGCAACATCTACTGTTACAGCTTTACCTACTGGTAATGAAACTAGAGAAACAACTTATGGTTTTACTGGCGCTCAAGCATTTTATGATTTAATGATTGAAGCTGATCCAACGAATGATCAAATTGTGTATGTTGGAGGAATCGATTTATACAGATCTGCTAACGGTTGTACAAGTTGGACAGCAATTTCAAATTGGTATACCAATGTTCATTCTGATCAACACACCATGACATTTAAACCAGGAAACCCAAATGTTGCGCTTTTTGGAAACGATGGTGGCGTTTATTATGCTGGAAGTTTATCCACCGCTACAAGTAGCTCTGGAATTACATCGCGAAATAATGGATTTAATGTTACACAATTTTATAGTATCGGTGTTGGGCCAACATCAATAGGTACAGGCGACTATTTTACTGGTGGTGCTCAAGACAATGGGTCTCAATATTTTGCAGGTGTTTCATCTAGTGTGAATGGAAGTTCAGAAGTTCAAGATGGTGACGGTGCTTTTTGTATGTTTGATCAGGGAAGGGATAATTATTATATTACGAACTATGTTTATAATCAAGATATTAATTACAGATCTATTGGAGGAACAGTAAGATCAATTAGCGGAACTGCTGAATCGTCACTTTCAAACGGTGCTTTTATATGTCCAATGGCTTTAGACTCGAATAAAGATATTTTATTTTCTGATTATACCATTCCTGGTTCTGGGACAACTGCTACAGTTTATGGAATTAGAAGATATACAAATTTAAAATCAGGAACTGTTGGAAGAGCAACAATATCAAATGCTCTAATAACCAATTCTCCAACAGCATTAACAGTATCAAAATATAATACTGTAACAACTACTTTGTTAGCTGGTTTTAGAAATGGAAAAGTCCTTATTTCTACAAATGCAAATACGACTATAAGTACAACTGTAGCTTGGACGGATATTACGAGTCCTAATTTTGTTGGAAGTGTTTCTGATGTTGAATTTGGAGCAACAGAAAATGATATTTTTGTTACTTTCCATAATTACAATGTGGTAAGTATCTGGTACAGTGCAGACGGTGGTATTACTTGGCAAAACAAAGAAGGAAATTTCCCGGATATTCCAGTGAAATGTATTTTACAAAACCCTTTGAAATTAAATGAAGTTATTATCGGAACAGAATTAGGAGTTTGGTTTACCAATTCATTTGACACTGCAAGTCCTGTTTGGAATCAATCGTTCAACGGAATGAGTAATGTGAAAGTTACCGATTTAGACTTAAGAGATGACAATGCAGTTTATGCTGCTACTTATGGAAGAGGAATTTTTTCAGGAATTTTCACAGCTGCAACATTGGCTAACGAGGATTTCACAAATACAAAAGGCGTTTCTATTTATCCAAATCCTTCAAACGGACAATTTAATATTAACATCAATCAGTATAGTGGAAAAGTAAATATTCAAGTTGTTGATTTGAATGGAAGAGAAGTTTTTACTACTAAAAACGAACTATTTAATTCTGAAAAAGCAGTAGATTTAAAAATGCTAGAATCAGGAATATATGTACTTAGAATTTCAGGGGAAGATTTAAATTACTCTCAAAAAATTATTAAGAACTAAATTATTCACTATAATACTAACAAAAAATCCAATCATTTCGTTGATTGGATTTTTTTTATGATAAAATTGAAATTAAACTTTCAACGTCTATTTTGCAATAGCTGTGCAATTCTTCGATTGTTCCGTGTTCGATAAATTCATCGGGGATTCCCAAATTTAGTATTGGATTTTGATATTTATTTTGTGATGCAAATTCAAGAATGGCACTACCAAAACCTCCTTTGATTACTCCGTCTTCAATGGTAATTATTTTTTCAAATTCATTGAAAATAGTATGTAATGCCTTTTTATCTAATGGTTTTACAAAAGCAAAATCATAATGCGCAATTGTTTCAGAATTATTTATTTTGGCTAATGCCAATGTAACTTTGTTCCCAATTGTACCATTTGATAAAACAGCTGTAATTGTTCCTTCTTTCAGATAATTGGCTTTCCCAATTTCAATTTTTTTGTAAGGCTTTTGCCAATCTACAATTTCCCCACGACCTCTTGGATATCGAATAGCAATTGGATTATTCAATCCCAATTGAGCGGTATATAATATATTTCTCAATGCAATTTCATTCATTGGCGAATACACAATCATATTGGGAATGCAGCGCAAATATGCCAAATCAAAAACGCCGTGATGCGTAGCACCATCTTCACCAACCAAACCCGCTCTGTCTAAACAGAAAATAACGGGGAGGTTTTGTAGTGCCACATCATGAATCACTTGGTCATACGCTCGTTGTAAAAAAGTAGAATAGATGTTGCAAAAAACTACCATTCCCTGCGTAGCCATTCCTGCGGAAAGTGTAACGGCGTGTTGTTCGGCAATTCCAACGTCGAAAGCACGTGTTGGAAACACATCCATCATAAATTTTAAGGAACTTCCTGATGGCATTGCAGGTGTAATTCCAATTATTTTTTCATTGGATTTTGCCAAATCTAAAACAGTTAACCCAAAAACATCTTGGTATTTTGGAGGCAAATGCTGTTCCGATTTCGGGATGATATCTCCTGTATTTGCATCAAATTTTCCAGGTGCGTGGTATTGCACTTGGTTGTCTTCGGCTTGTTGAAGGCCTTTACCTTTTGTGGTAATTATGTGAAGGAATTTAGGCCCTTTTATTTTTTGTAATCGTTTTAATTCTTTGAGAACCGCAAAAATATCGTGCCCATCAATTGGTCCAGAATAATCAAAATTTAAGGACTTAATCATGTTGTTTTGCCTTGGATTTTTTCCTTCTTTTACAGCGGTTAAATAGTTTTTCAAAGCGCCAACACTTGGATCAATTCCGATGGCGTTGTCGTTCAGAATTACCAATAAATTTGCATCGGTAACTCCGGCGTGATTCAATCCTTCAAACGCCATTCCCGATGCAATTGATGCGTCACCAATTACCGCAATGTGCTTTTTGTTGAAATCCCCTTTCAAATTTGATGCAATTGCCATTCCTAAAGCTGCCGATATTGAAGTAGAAGAATGTCCAACGCCAAAAGTATCGAAACTGCTTTCGCTTCGTTTTGGAAATCCTGAAATCCCGTTACGTTGTCGGTTGGTATAAAAATTCTCTCGTCTTCCCGTGAGGATTTTATGTCCATAAGCCTGATGTCCAACATCCCAAACCAATAAATCATTTGGAGTGTCAAAGATATAATGCAAGGCAATTGTGAGTTCTACAACGCCTAAACTTGCGCCCAAATGTCCTTCTTTTACGGCTACAATATCAATAATAAATTCCCGTAATTCTTGCGCCAATTGAGGAAGTTGCCCTTCGTCAAGAAGCCGTAAATCGGTTGGAGAATTGATATGTTGAAGTAAATTGTTTGACATAATGCAAATGTACGATTTGAAATTGTATTTTTGTTCTTAACTTAAAAATTCCCCTTTTGGGGTTAGTGCGCTTATGGAAAATCCTTTCAACGACGAATATTTTATGAAAAGAGCTTTGCAAGAAGCAGAATTGGCTTTTGAAAAAGGCGAAATTCCTGTGGGTGCTTTAATTGTAATTGACAATAAAATCATTGCAAAAACACATAATCTCACCGAATTATTGATTGATGTAACTGCTCACGCCGAAATGCAAGCCATAACTTCGGCGGAAAATTTCCTTGGCGGAAAATACCTAACGGGTTGCACGTTGTACGTTACTTTAGAACCTTGCCAAATGTGTGCCGGTGCTTTGTATTGGAGTCAGATTTCAAAAATTGTGTTTGGCGCAAGCGATGAAAATCGTGGTTTTGAGAAAATGGGAACGCAATTGCACCCTAAAACTACAGTTGTTCGAGGCGTTTTGGCGGAAGAAGCTTCGGAATTGATGAAGCGATTTTTTGCTGGCAAAAGGAAGTAATTAAAATAAATTATTGAAATAGCTTTTCTTCTATTTTTTGAAAATTATCTTTTTGAAAATTTACTATATCTTTGTCTTTAATTACAAATATTGACTCACAATTAGCATAAAGTATTTCTAATATATGTGAAGAAATTAATATGATACTGCTTTTACTTTTTTCCTTTAAATACTGAACTAAAATATAATTTGACTCTAAATCCAAGCCATTAAAGGGTTCGTCTAAGATGTAAATGGGATAATCATTTTGAAAAACTGCATTCAGATATGCTTTCTTTTTCATTCCTGTAGAGAAATTTTTTATTAACTGGTTTTCAGTAACATCAAATAGCATTTTGGAATTATTAGAAGTACTTGAGGTTAATTCTCTATAAAAATCATAAAATTCAGCTGCAGTTAATTCTTCGTATAAAGCTGGTTCTGTTGGACACCAAGCTATTTTTTGAATTTTTAAAGGGTCATTCTCGAAACTCATTTTTCCTTCAAATGGCGTCAAAGATAACATACATTTGAAAAGTGTCGTTTTTCCTTCTCCATTTTTCCCAACAATACCATAAATCCCATTTTGTTGGATTGTAATGGTAGTGTTTTCGAAAATAATCTTGTTGCCAAACTCTTTTTTGGAAATTGAAATATCAAGCATTTTGAATTTTATTTAAGTTTTTAATAGCTTTAATGTATATAAATGGAATTAAAAGTAGGGGAAACCCATAAATTATATTTCCCAGAAAGAGTGTAAAAAAAATAGAATGTACAATCTTTCTTTCAAAAAAAGCATATTTAAAAAGCAGGTTTAACATTGGGAAAAAAAGTAATGTTGGAATTAACGCTATTAAAAACCACTGTTGAAGTACTGCAAATAAAAGTGCCAAAAGAATTCCAAAATAAATACAATTGAAACATACCGCTTTATATTGTTGAAACAAATAGTTTTTCCCAATATAGCAACTGGCTTTTATGTGTATCAATTCTTCTCTTTTAAATGACGGGATGCAAGCAATTACAGCAAAGAAAACCAATACGGCATAATATAAATTTTCGTTATTATACTGGAAGCCCATATATGCAAAAAGGAAAATTAAAGGAAAAAAGAATAATAATCTGTTTTTTCGGAATGAAACTGCCCAAAAAGGGTCAAACATTTTAAATGGATACCGAAACGGTTTCTGGCTTATTTTAGGAATTCTACTTATTAAAAGCAGAAAAAGAAATAGAAAAACTACCGCAATAAATTTCTGATTAATTAGTAACAACACCAAAATTGGAAAGGAATATATACTGTACTCCAGAAAGAAAATTGTGTTGAAATTTGGATTTAATTTCAATAATTCAATGTCTTTTCGATTGAAATGAAGTCTTGCAATGTCAAATATAAAGAAAAGTGAAAAATTCGCATAGTGGCTATAATTTTTATTTGCAAAATAAAGTAAAACTCCAATTCCTGTTAAAAGCAAAGAAATAGCCAGGTAGTCTTCTTTTCCAAATAACTTCCGAAATCGAATACGAATTAAGTAGGTAAGTATAGCAATCATTGCTTGGATTTATAGTGACAAATATAGTTTAAAACAACAAATAAAATGAGTTCCCTTAAGATAAAAAACATTGAAACATCATATGCAATAAACCCGATGGAAGGGAAAATCCCGAGCTTTTTAGAGAGGATTTAGAATGAAAGCTAGACACGAGCGAAACGAACTGGCGAAGCGAAAGCCCTAAAAATTAGTGTCTTATTTATAATCTTGCATAAGATACACGTAAAGGTTGCGAACTTCTCTCCCGCTGCGGTATTGCTTGATGATTCTTGGCTTATTTATTGTCTCGAATTGTGATGCGTAAATAAGATTGGGGTCGCTATAATTATTAGAAACGGTTATAAAATAAGCGTCACCTCCTTTTTGGAGCGGTTTTCGGTATTGGTTCAACCAATGATAAGTATGAATATCTTCTAGCTTCCCTATTGCAACAAAATCCATTTTCAGTGGTTGTGCTATATAATTGTCTATATGGGCTCCTGGAAACCATTTATTATTAACGATAAAATTAGTTTTGGTTTGAGCTGTTGCTATATCGCTTTGATGTATTTTTTCAAATTCTGTTTTGAAGTAATTCCAGTCGTACATGTCCAAAGTGGCATCTTTTCCTCCCAAAGTTATTTCTGTTTTATCTCCCAAAGTGCCGGGGTAAAAACGGATTAGCAGTATGCCTAAAAAACTAATAACGGTTATTAAGTACAAACTATATGGGATTAGTTTTTGCAATTTTGTTTTTGCCTCTGATAAATAGCAAGAAGTAAGTATAATTAGCGTTGTGTATCCTGGCCCTGACCAATGTGGCAAGGTTTCTCGGAATAATGAAATGAAAAGTAGTCCTCCAATAAGCGGTAAACTCAAAAATAGTAATATTCGAATGTGGGGAACGGCAATAGCGATTTTGTTTTTCCAGCATGCTATCAAACTACAAACGATTAGAAAATAATTAATGGGATTGTTGTAAAGCATTCCTCCAAAAAATTCCCTTATAAAACTATTAAAATTAATGGCACTATTGATTGCTACTCGTTTGCTATGAAAACTATAGGTAATAAAATTATTATCGATATTCCAAAATAATATGGGAGAAATAATGGCGGCCGTTATAAGAATAGCAACGTAAAAGTAGCCGTTCGTAAGTGTTTTTCGATCGAAAAACAAAACATATAAACCATAGCCAAACCATAGAAAAACGCCGTGTACCTTGCTCATGATACAAAACCCAGTGCATAATCCAAACAGTAATAAATAATATTTCTTTGGTAAAGATTTATTTTCAGGATGGACAATATGTATCAAGAAATAAATGCTTCCCATCCAAAAAAATAGTTGAGGTGCATCTGGAAGTATAAAAACTCCAGCGATAATACTGGAGTAAATGGATGCGGAATAAAGTACAGCGGCTATTATACCGCTTTTTTCGTCTTTTATTTTTTTTGCAATCACATAAATAAAATAGGTGTTTATGGCAGCTAAAAGAATTGGACCGAGCCGAATGAAAAAGTCGGAAGTTAAAGTTAAATTTAGACTCGTCAACTTTATTAATAAAGCCACAAAAGGAGGATGGTCAAAATAATTCCATTGTAGATGCCTCGCATATGTTATGTAATACGCTTCATCGTTCCCTAAATCGATTGTGAGTGCAATAATAAAGCGAATGATGGTTGCAACTAAAATTAGGCTTGCAATTTTATTTTTTAAAAACATAGTTAGACTTTGAAAGTGTAAAAACTATTAGCCCCAAAATTCCAGAAAAACACAATTAAGGTTACAAGGAATTTGCAAACATAAAAATTTATTTTAGTCTTTTTTTGAAGTAAATAAAGAAATAAAGTATTTAATCCAAAACCAATTATTGCAATTATAAGAAAACTAATAAATTGATTAACAATGTTTGGATTATGATTTTTATATGTAAAATACCGATTTAGAAAGTAATTGTTGGTTACCCCAAATAAAAAGCCAATACTGTTTGCAAGATATTTGTTGCTTTTTAATTTTTCTTTGCAAATCCAAGTGATGCCAAAATCAATAATTAAACCAGAAAAACCAACAAATCCAAACTTTACAAAGCGAATAAAATCCATCTGTTAGTTATTAAAAGAAGGTTTTGGAACGTAAGTATTGTGTCGTTTCCATTTTTTTATTATTTTTCTTATCAAAATAGTCTTTGTAATTTTTTTGGCCCAGACTGCTGAAAATGAACCAAATAAAACGCCTATAATGGCTCCAAAGATTACATCTATCAAGAAATGATGCCCTAAATAAATTCTGGAATATCCTACTGCAATACTCAAAATAATCATTAAAAAGCAAATATATTTTTGTCTGAAATAGTTTGCAATCACGGTTGCTAAAGCAAAAATGGAAGCGGCGTGTCCGGACGGAAAGCTATTGTAGCCAACCCTACTGTTAACAAAAGTTTCTAAATAATACTTGTAATGGTGAATTTCAAAATAGGTTAATGGTCTGGGAGTTGAAATATAATTTTTGAGTAGTTGTGAAAAAATTCCAGAACTAATATAGGATAACAAAATTATAAAGGCTAGTTTTTTGTTTTTTTTAGAAAACAATAACAAATAAAGAGAAAGTAGTATAATGAACCAACCATCGCCAAAAAGAGTAATTCCTTCAAATAAATAGGTAAGTACTTTTGTGTGAATTTGATTGAGCCATATAAAACCTTGGCTATGAGAAAAAACACAGGATAATATAATAAGAGCTATAAATAGTAAACTAATTAGGGTGTAAAAAAACAGATTTTGATGTATGATTTTAATAGTAGAATTCATAAATTATATAAAATAATAAACTCTATAAATTTAGATTGTATGTGTTTTTTAAATGTAAATTGAATTTTATCAAAACAAAATCAAATGGTTAAAAAACCGTTACGTGATACTTTTTTATGTTAATTTTTATGTTTTTTAACCACAAAAAAACCGCCTACTCGAGGATGCCAAGCCGAACAGGCTGAAAGCAATCTCACGAAAGGCGGTTTTTTAAATTAGTCTTTTATAGCATTTCCTTTTTTATCGAAGAAATGATATTCAAAGTACGTGTAAGCGTCACGTGGTATTATTTTTACCCATTTTTTATATTCAAAAAACCATTTTGAACGAATGGATGGGAATCCTTTTGTAAGGTACGCGCCTACGAATGGGTGTACGTTAAGTACTACATTTGCTTGCGTTTTAATGATTCTATCAAGGTCAGAAATAATTCTGTCGATAATTAAAATTGGAGCTTCAATATCCCCTTTGTCATTATTGGGATCTTCTTCTCTGGTTTCAATATTTACTTCTGGTCTTACTCTTTGTCTTGTTATTTGGACTAATCCAAATTTACTCGGAGGCAATATTTTGTGTTTTGCTTTGTCATCACTCATTTCTTCTCTCAAGAAATCGTACAACACTTTTCTGTTTTCAGGATTAGACAAGTCGATAAAATCTACTACAATAATTCCGCCCATATCACGAAGGCGTAATTGTCTTGCGATTTCTGCGGCTGCTATCATATTGACTTCCATGGCGGTATCTTCTTGGTTAGAAGACTTATTAGAACGGTTTCCGCTGTTCACATCAATAACGTGAAGTGCTTCTGTGTGTTCAATAATAAGATAAGCTCCTTTGCTCATCGATACATTTTTACCAAATGAAGTTTTGATTTGTCTCTCTATGTTGTATTTCTCGAAAATGGGAGTGTCATTAGATTGATAAAACTTAACAATTGATGTTTTTGAAGGCGCTATTTCTTGCAAATAGTCCCTGGTTTCGTTATACAACTCTTCATCATCTATATGAATTCCACTGAAGGAATCATTGAAAACGTCTCTTAAAATTGAAGAAGCTCTGTTGAGCTCTCCTAAAATCTTGGACGGATGATGCGCGGTTGGTAATTTTTTACACATTGCAGTCCATCTGCCTAGCAGGTTCTGCAAATCTTTTTCTAATTCGGCTGTATTTTTGCCTTCGGCTACTGTTCTCACAATAACTCCAAATCCTTTTGGTTTGATGGATTGTACCAATCGTTTTAGACGATCTTTTTCTCCTTTTATTTCTATTTTTTGTGAAACAGAAACTCGGTCAGAGAAAGGAACGAGAACAATAAATCTACCGGCAAGAGAAAGCTCTGAGCTAATTCTTGGTCCTTTTGTAGAGATAGGTTCTTTAACGACTTGTACTAAAATTGACTGGTTTGGGCTTAAAATATTTAAGACCGTTCCATCTTTATCAATTTCTTTTTCAAACTGAAAGTTTTTAAGGTTGAAATCCTTTATTTTACCTGCGCTTACAAGCTTTATGAATTTCAGTTGGGAAGCAAGATTAGGTCCCAAATCGTGATAATGTAAAAAGGCGTCCTTGTCGTGGCCTACATTTACAAAAGCAGCGTTGAGTCCGGCAACTGGTTTTCTTATTTTGGCAATAAAAATATCGCCAACTTGGAAATTGCTTTTTTCTTCTTCTTTGTGTAATTCAATTAGTTTTCCATCTTTTAATAAAGCAAAATCTACGGCTTCGGAACTAGATCTGATGATTAATTCTTTATTCACACTGTAAATTTTTATCCCAACAATGAGTTGTCGGTTGTCGGTTGTTGGTTGTTGGAAAATCCATCAACTATCAACTATCAACCATCAACTTTTCAGTAAGGATGGATTAAACAATATTTTAACAGGTATTGAACCCGGGGAAAATTAGTTTGCAGTTTACAGTTTTTAACTAACTGAACACTAAATACTGAACACTGATTACTAACTTTCAATTTCAATGAACTTGGGGTATTCTAAATTAGAAAAAGTAGTGTTAAACTACTTTTTCTTCTTGTGACGGTTAGCTCTCGCTCTTTTTTTACGTTTGTGAGTCGCTACCTTATGTCTCTTTCTTTTTTTACCGCTTGGCATATGTTTAAGATTTTATTAATTAATAAATTATTTTGTTTCGTTATTTATTTTAACTCCTTCTACAAAAACTTTCGCTGGTTTGAATGCAGGAATGTTATGTGCAGGAATTTTAATAGTTGTGTTTTTTGAGATATTACGACCCGTTTTTTCGGCTCTAGTTTTAATAATAAAACTTCCAAATCCTCTTAAGTAAACATTGTCCCCAGTTTCTAAAGAGTTTTTTACCTCTTCCATAAATGTTTCAACTGTTGCTTGAACATCCCCTTTTTCAAGACCTAGTCTTTCTGAAATCTTTGCTACTATATCTGCTTTCGTCATTTTCTTTCTAATTAATAAAGTTGTACTGTTTTTTTGAGTTTGCAAATATATGAATTAAAAAAAGAATTATTCAAGCATAAACCATTAAAATTTAATAACATAAAAAATTACTTTTGTAGTCAAATAATTCAACATGATTTTTTCTAACTCATTAATCCAATGGTATTTAAATAACAAACGTGATTTGCCTTGGCGAAATACGCAAAATCCATATTTAATATGGTTGTCAGAAATCATGCTTCAACAGACAAGAGTTGCTCAGGGATTGCCGTATTATCTGGCTTTCACAAATGCTTTTCCTACTGTTTTTGACTTGGCAAATGCTTCAGAAGAACAGGTTTTAAAGCTTTGGCAAGGATTAGGATATTACTCAAGAGCTCGAAACTTGCATAAAACTGCACAATTTATAGCTTCAGAATTAAAAGGAGAATTTCCTGACAATAATAAAGAGTTATTGAAATTGAAAGGAATTGGAGATTATACTGCCGCTGCAATTGCTTCATTTGCTTATAATGAAGCGGTTCCAGTTGTTGATGGAAATGTATTTCGAGTACTTTCCCGCTATTTTGATCTTGAAACCGATATATCAATGGCTACAGCCAAAAAAGAATTTGCTGATTTAGCTTATGAATTAATGCCTAAAAACGACCCTGCCAATTTCAATCAAGCCATTATGGAATTTGGAGCTTTGCAGTGTGTCCCGAAAAATCCAAATTGCGAAATTTGTATTTTTAATTCCAGTTGTGCTGCTTTACAAAAGAAAAAGATTCATTTATTGCCTTTTAAATCGAAAAAAATCAAAGTTAGTTTTCGGTTTTTTAATTACTTGGTGCTTGAAGATACTGTTTTGAATACCATTATTCAAAAAAGAGCTCAAAAAGGAATTTGGCACAATTTATATGAATTTCCATTAATTGAAACAGAAGTCGAAGTTAATTTTGATGTAATTTCCGATTTAATTTTAGATAAATACAAAGGAGAATATGACATTAGTGCTATTTCAGATTTGAGTTTAAAAAATCAAATTCACAAACTCTCTCACCAACATCTGAATATTAAATTTTGGAAAGTAATCGTAAAGGGGTCAATTAATGGCGGAATAACAACTCAAATGTTAAAAACCTTTCCTTTCCCAATAGTGATTTTTAATTTTATAGAAAAGGAATATAGTGTTTTAAATTAAAATAGTGTACTTTTGACTTTACTAAAAATTTTTTTTATAACAAGATGAACGGAACAATAAACAAAGTTATGCTAATTGGCTATCTTGGTGATGATGTGAAAATGCATTACTTCGATGGAGGTAATTGTATTGGTAGATTTCCTTTGGCTACAAACGAAACATACATAAACAAAACTACAAACGAAAAAATTAATACTACTGAATGGCACAACTTAGTTGTACGTAATAAAGCAGCAGAAATTTGCGAAAAGTACTTATCAAAGGGAGATAAAATTTATGTTGAAGGTAGGATAAAATCACGCCAATGGCAAACAGAGGAAGGATCTACAAAATACACTACTGAAATTCAAGTAACAGAATTTACTTTTTTATCAACAAAAAAAGAGACTGAGCCTTTTAAACCAACAAGTTCTGAAGTGGCACCGGGTCTTACAGAAAACGATATGCCGTTTTAATTGTTTAACTAATTTGTTTTAATTTGGACACGGAACCTCCCAGTTTCATTGCTGTTTTTCAAAATTTAGATACTAATTTGCTGTTTGGCTTTATTGGAATTTTCGTTTTGCTTTTTATATCAGCGTTGCTTTCTGGTGCAGAAGTCGCTTTTTTCTCTTTATCAACTAAAGATTTAGATGAGGTTTCAAAAGATGATTTGTCCAAAGGCAAATTAATTATTTTATTGTTAGAAAAACCTAAAAAATTATTAGCTACATTACTTGTGGCTAATAATTTTATAAATATCGGCGTAGTAATACTGTTCTCCTATATAGGTAGCGATTTGTTTTCGTCTGTTTCCTCTCCTTTAATAAAATTTATTTTAGAAGTAATCGTGGTTACTTTTTTAATATTGCTGTTTGGCGAAGTTCTCCCCAAAGTGTATGCTAACAGAAACAATCTGAAATTTGCTAAATTCATTGCGCAACCTCTTTATATTTTAGATAAATTGCTATCGCCGGTTAGTTTGCCAATGCGAGCAATAACCCTTTATTTGCACGAAAAATTAGGAAAGCAAAAATCGAATTTCTCAGTTGACCAACTTTCTCAAGCTTTAGAATTAACATCTTCTGAAGGCACTTCTCATGGTGAACAGAAAATATTAGAAGGAATTGTGTCGTTTGGAAATACAGATACTAAACAAGTAATGAGCCCGAGAATTGATATTTTTGCAATTGAAATTAATGAAACTTTTGCAGAATTAATGCCTAAAATTATCGAAAAAGGCTACTCCCGAATTCCTGTTTATAATGACAACATCGACCACATTGAAGGTGTATTATTTGTTAAAGATTTAATCCCATATATTAACAATAAAGAATTTGATTGGAAAACATTGCTTCGAGCGCCTTTCTTTGTTCCTGAAAACAAAAAATTAGATGATTTGTTGAAGGATTTTCAAAGTATGAAAAACCATTTGGCCATTGTGGTTGATGAATATGGGGGAACTTCGGGATTGGTTTCTCTTGAAGATGTAATCGAAGAAATTGTTGGAGACATTAGCGATGAGTTCGACGACGACGATTTGAGTTTTTCTCAAATTGATGCTAAAAATTTCATTTTCGAAGGAAAAATAAACCTAAAAGATTTTTATAGAATCATTGATGTTGACGAAACGCTTTTTGAAGGCCGTAAAGGGGAGGCTGAAACTTTAGCAGGGTTCCTTTTAGAAATACTTGGAAATTTTCCGAAAAAAGGACATAAATTAACTTTTGAGAATTGTACCTTTATAATTGAAACGGTTGACAAAAAAAGAATAAAACAAATTAAGGTATCCATTAAATAATTATAAATGCTCAAAAAAAAAAATCTCTCAGCACTTCTAATAACTGTATCGCTTGTATTTATTAGTTGCAAAAACGAATCGATTCCAAAGCCTTCAAGTTATTTGCGTTTGGACTATCCTGTTGCGGAATATGCTCACTTTGAAAATGATTGTCAGTATACTTTTGATATAAATTCAAATGCAATAATCACCGAAAAAGGCGATTGCAATTTTGAAATTACCTATCCAAAAATGAAAGCCACAATTTATTTAACTTATAAACCCGTGAACAAAAATATTAATCTATTGCTTCGTGACGCTCAAAAATTGACGTATGAGCACGTGATTAAAGCAGATGATATTCTGGAACAACCGTATTTAAATCCTACACATAAGGTGTTTGGAATGTTTTATCAAGTAGATGGAAATGCAGCTACAAACACTCAGTTCTATGTTACCGATAGCAGCAAGAACTTCGTTGCTGGATCCGTATATTTTTATGCAAAACCTAATTTCGATTCGATTATGCCAGCGGCAAGTTATATCAAAAATGATGTGCAAAATTTAATTGAAAGTTTGCGTTGGAAGAAATAAATCATTTTCTATTTCAAAGAATATAATTTAGAAACGTACTTCCCAATTACGTCAAATTCAAGATTAATTTTGGTTCCAACCTTAAAATTTTTAAAATTCGTATGCTCATAAGTATACGGAATAATTGCAACGCTAAATTCATTTTTCAAAGAATTTACAACCGTTAAACTCACTCCATTTATCGTAATTGAACCCTTTTCTATGGTTAAATTATTTAAAATAGGGTCATATTCAAAAGTGAAATACCAACTTCCATTCGCTTCTTGAATAGATTTGCAAATTCCCGTTTGATCGACATGACCTTGAACAATATGTCCGTCAAGGCGATCTCCCAATTTCATGGCGCGTTCAAGATTTACAAAATCCCCAGTTTTCCAATCCGAAAGATTTGTTTTGTCAATAGTTTCTTGAATTGCAGTTACGGTATATTCGTTTTTATTAATAGCAATTACAGTCAAACACACGCCATTGTGAGCTACACTTTGATCAATTTTTAATTCATCTGTAACGGACGAGGCTATTGTTATATGAACGTTTCCGCCATCTTTATGAAGTGCTTTAATCTCGCCGAGGGTTTCTATTATTCCTGTAAACATTTCTTATTTTATTTTACTAAATTTGCACTTCAAAATTAGCAATAAATAACGTGTAGTCATGATAAAAAAAGCAGAAAATATAATCGTTGGAATTTCAATTGGAGATTTAAACGGTATTGGAAGCGAAGTGGTGCTAAAAACATTTGAAGATTCTCGAATGTTAGAATTTTGCACGCCCGTTATTTTTGCCAATGTGAAAATAATTTCTTTCGTCAAAAAAACCTTTGAATCTACTTCGGCAATTCATGGAATAGATACATTAGAACAAATTGTTATTGGAAAAATCAATGTTTTAAATGTTTGGAGAGAAAATGTAGATTTGAATTTTGGTGTCAATGATGATGCTGTAGGAAAATATGCCATAAAATCATTTGTAATAGCAACAAAAGCATTAAAAGAAGGTAAAATTGATGTTTTAGTTACGGCGCCAATAAATAAATATAATATTCAATCAGACGAATTTAAATTTCCTGGACATACCGATTATTTAAACCAAGAATTAGAAGGAAATGCGTTGATGTTTATGGTTCAAGATACACTTAGAGTTGGGCTTTTAACCGATCATATTCCTGTGAATGATGTTGCCTCTCATCTTACAGAAGATTTGATAAAGCAAAAAATAGAAACTATAAAACAGTCTTTAATTCAAGATTTTAGCGTCAACAAACCTAAAATTGCGGTTTTAGGATTGAATCCTCATGCAGGTGATGGAGGAGTTATTGGACAAGAAGACGACACAATTTTAAAACCAGTAATAAAAAAATTATTTGAGAAAGGAACGATGGTTTTTGGTCCTTATCCAGCAGATGGTTTTTTTGGAAACAGTCAATATGAAAAGTTTGATGCCGTAATTGCGGCGTATCATGATCAGGGATTAATTCCTTTTAAAACGTTGTCTTTTGGAAATGGAGTTAATTATACTGCTGGTTTAAATAAAATTAGAACCTCTCCAGATCATGGAACTGCTTATGATATTGCTGGAAAAGGAATTGCCAATCATAATTCATTCAAAGAAGCTGTTTTTTTAGCAATTGACATCTATAATTCTAGAAATCAGTATGGCGAAATCAGCAAAAAGCCACTAAAAACAAAAGAAAAGTAGTTGTAAACAAAAAAATGTTGATAACGCTTTTGATATTACTATTATTTTATATCTTTGCACCCCGAAGATTTGGGAAAAATTGTTGTTAGGATGAAAAAGTTAAATGAATTTTTAATTCCTTTTATAGGATTAAAGTTAGGAAAACATCAATTTGAATATCAAATAAATAAAGCGTTCTTTGAAAGCTTTGATTATGATGAGTTTGAAAGCGCAGACATCAAAGTAAGTGTTGTTTTTGACAAAAAAAGCACCCTATTAGAATTGAATTTCAAACACAGCGGAACAATTCATGTGCCTTGTGATTTGACAAATGAAATGTTTGATTTCCCAATTAAAGGAAAACTTAAAGTAATAGTTCAATTTGGCGAAGAATATAATGATGATAATGACGAATTATTAATTTTACCTCACGGGGAACATGAAATTAATATTTCTCAAATCATATATGAAATGATTGCTTTGTCAATCCCGTTTAGAAAAGTTCATCCGGGAGTCAAAGACGGAACATTAGATTCAGAAGCCTTAAGAAAGCTAAATGAATTGAGAGTTGAAGAAATAAAAAAAGATAATAAAAATACAGAAGAAAATATTGACCCACGTTGGGACAAATTAAAACAACTATTAACGGATAAATAATATAGTAAAATGGCGCATCCTAAGAGAAAAATCTCCAAAACCAGAAGAGACAAGAGAAGAACACATTATAAAGCAACTGTTGCCCAAATTGCAACATGTCCTATTACAGGAGAAGCACATTTATACCATAGAGCTTACTGGCATGAAGGTAAAATGTACTACAGAGGACAAGTTGTTATCGACAAGCAAGTTGCTGTTGCATAATACGTTTTAACAAATGAAAGATAAACTCTCACATGGTGAGAGTTTTTTTTGTTGGATTAAACTTTAGAGTCAAATTAACCACTCTAAATCAATTAGTTTAGAAAATATTTTGTAATTTCAACCTCTTTTTAGGAAGATAATACAAGAAGAAAAAAAGAATTCTATGAATAAAATTACAGCCGCAATTACTGCTGTCGGTGGATATGTACCTGATTTTGTGCTTTCCAATAAAATCCTTGAAACAATGGTTGATACCAATGATGAATGGATAACTTCAAGAACAGGAATCAAGGAAAGAAGAATTTTAAAAGGAGAAGGATTAGGCACTTCGTATCTTGCAATTAAAGCCGCTGAGGATTTAATAAAAAAGGGAAATATCAATCCTTTAGAAATAGACTTAGTTATAATGGCAACAGCAACTCCAGACATGTTAGTGGCGTCAACAGGTGTTTATGTAGCGTCTCAAATTGGAGCTACCAACGCATTCTCATATGATTTGCAAGCAGCCTGTTCTAGTTTTTTGTTTGGAATGTCAACCGCTTCGGCATATATAGAATCTGGAAGGTATAAAAAAGTGCTTTTAATAGGCGCCGATAAAATGTCTTCAATTATTGATTATACAGATAGAACAACTTGTATTATCTTTGGTGACGGTGCAGGTGCAGTTTTATTTGAACCAAATTTTGAAGGTCTTGGTCTTCAAGATGAAATTATGAAATCTGATGGGATCGGTAGAGATTATTTGAAAATGGATGCGGGTGGTTCAATGCTGCCGCCTTCTCATGAAACGGTTACCGATAAAAAACATTTCATTTTTCAAGATGGGAAGCAAGTATATAAATATGCTGTAACAGGAATGGCTGATGTCAGTGAGAAAATAATGCAAAGAAACAATTTGACCAATGACGATGTAGATTGGTTAATAGCGCATCAAGCAAACAAAAGAATTATTGATGCCACTTCAAGCCGAATGGGTGTTGACGAAAGCAAAGTAGTAATCAATATTGAAAAATATGGAAATACTACTTCAGCAACATTACCATTATTACTATTTGATTTTGAGAAAAAATTTAAAAAAGGAGATAATTTAATATTTGCTGCTTTCGGTGGTGGATTCACATGGGGATCTATTTATTTGAAATGGGCATACAACAGAGAATAAAACTAACCTAAAATTAATATTATGGATTTAAAAGAAATTCAAAACCTAATCAAGTTTGTTGCAAACTCAGGAGTTGCAGAAGTAAAATTAGAAATGGATGATGTAAAAATCACCATAAGAACTACGCTTGAAGGGAACTCTCAAGAAATCACCTATTTGCAACAAGCACCCGTTGCTCAAGCAATTCCTCAGGCTACACCAGCACAAGCTGCGGTTCCTGTAGCGGTAGCTGTGGCAGATGAAAATTCAAAATACATTACTGTAAAATCTCCAATTATTGGTACTTTTTACAGAAAACCATCTCCAGACAAACCATTGTTTGTTGAAGTTGGAAGTACAATTACAAAAGGAGATGTTTTATGTGTAATTGAAGCTATGAAATTATTTAACGAAATCGAATCTGAAGTTTCAGGGAAAATCGTTAAAATTTTAGTGGATGATATGTCGCCAGTAGAATACGACCAACCCTTATTTATAGTTGATCCTTCTTAAGAAATTATAAATTATGAATTTTAAATTATGAATTGGCAACCCCGTTCATAACTTATAACTTATAACTCATAACTCATAATTCAAAACAAATGTTTAAAAAAATATTAATTGCAAACAGGGGAGAAATAGCACTTCGTGTTATTAGAACCTGTAGAGAAATGGGAATCAAAACAGTAGCGGTTTATTCAACTGCTGATGCGGAAAGTCTTCACGTGAAATTTGCTGATGAAGCCGTTTGTATTGGGCCGCCCCCGAGTAATCTTTCTTATTTAAAGATGTCGAATATTATTGCAGCAGCAGAAATTACAAATGCTGATGCCATTCATCCTGGTTATGGATTTCTTTCTGAAAATGCTAAGTTTTCAAAAATTTGTCAAGAACACGGCATCAAATTTATTGGTGCTTCGCCAGAAATGATTGACAGAATGGGAGATAAAGCTTCCGCAAAATCAACAATGATTGAAGCTGGAGTGCCTTGCGTTCCAGGATCTGTTGGAATTTTAGAATCTTTTGAAGAAGCACAAAAATTATCCTTAGAAATGGGCTATCCTGTAATGCTTAAAGCAACAGCAGGTGGTGGTGGAAAAGGAATGCGTGCCGTTTGGAAAGCCGAAGATTTATTGAAATCATGGGAAGACGCTCGTCAAGAGTCGGCTGCGGCTTTTGGAAATGATGGCATGTATCTTGAAAAATTAATCGAAGAACCAAGACATATTGAAATTCAAGTGGTGGGTGATGCCTATGGAAAAGCATGTCATTTATCAGAAAGAGATTGTTCGGTTCAACGTCGTCATCAAAAATTGACTGAGGAAACTCCGTCGCCATTTATGACCGATGAATTGAGAAACAGAATGGGTGAAGCCGCCGTAAAAGCTGCAGAATACATTAAATATGAAGGTGCTGGAACGGTAGAATTTTTAGTGGACAAACATAGAAATTTCTATTTCATGGAAATGAACACTCGAATTCAAGTGGAGCACCCAATTACAGAGCAAGTAGTAGATTACGACTTGATCCGTGAACAAATAATGGTAGCTGCAGGAATTCCAATTTCTGGAAAAAATTATTTACCACAATTACACGCTATTGAATGTAGAATAAATGCGGAAGATCCGTACAATGATTTTCGTCCTTCACCAGGAAAAATCACTACCCTTCATGCGCCAGGTGGACACGGAGTTCGTTTAGATACTCACGTTTACGCAGGTTATACAATTCCACCAAATTACGATTCAATGATTGCAAAGTTGATTACAACAGCGCAAACACGTCAAGAAGCCATCAATAAAATGAAACGTGCTTTGGACGAATTTGTAATTGAAGGAATAAAAACTACCATTCCGTTTCACAGACAATTAATGGACGACGAGCAATATGTAGCTGGAAATTATACAACCGCTTTCATGGATACATTTAAAATGAATGATCCAGAATAAAGAAATAAATTTATTACAACAAAAAATCCCATTCTTTCAAATGGGATTTTTTTATTACAATCACATGAATAATTAAATCCCCATCTTTTTAGCTATTACAGCGGGTATTCCGGCTTTATTTACCATAAAGGCAGTTGTTTTATACTTGATGAAGTTTTTAGTTACATAAAGGTATCCTTTGTAGTCGTTCGTTGCGCCCCAAGAGTTTTTCACAATATAGTATTCTTTCCCGTCTTGGTCTTTTGAAACCCCAACAATATGCATTCCGTGATCATCGGTAGTTTGGTAATTATCAAATGCTTTTTGACGCAATTCTTCTGTGATTTCCATTTCAGGTTTTGGTCCAATGAACATGTTTTCTTTTTCTTCAGAAGTCATGTCGTCTACTTTTTTTATTGGAACATAAGCAACTCCGTTTTTCCAACTGAAACTTTTCTCACTTACATCCGTTGCCCAAGCTACAGTAAAGCCATTTTTTAGAGCATTATCAATAATGTCGGTCATATCGTTTAAACGCACATTATAAATCATATCAAATGACCAGTTATCTGGCACCATTAACATGGTTTTTGTATAATAAGGCGCATTTGAATAGGACGAAATTTCAACATATTCATCTGGATTTAATCCCACAACATCTTTTGCAAATGTTTGCGGCGTGTAGCTTTTCCCTTTGTAATTGAAGTTTTGCGGCACTTGTCCTAAATAAGAATCAATAACTGCTTCGTAGGCTTTAATCCAATTTGGAGTTAATTCACCATTTGGATTTTTTACTGCTGCAACTAACAATCCTTCTGTTAAGGCAGCCATTTCTCCAAATTTATTTTTTGAAGTTCCATAATTTAAACCTGTGTAAACTTCTTGAGGAACAGCACCGTATTTTTTAAGCATATTGGTAACATCGTGTAACGATCCACCATCGCCTAGGGTTACCGCACCGTGCATTCTTACATAATTCTTGCCTTTTTCAACATACGCATTTCGTGCAGAAAAAATTTGAGATATTTCAATTGGTTGCCTTCCAATTCGAATCATTTCCGATTCTAAAAAAGAATTCCCAGCATAACTCCAACACGTTCCTGACGAGCCTTGGTTTTTTACAGGAGTATTCGCAAGATTGATTACATCGGTAAATTTGAAGCTTTCTTTGCTTTTTTCACTTGCATTTACTTTTAGTGAATTGACTAGAATGTCTTGGGCGAAACTGCTTGATATTCCAACAAAGAATGTAGCGGCAATAAATATGGGTTTAATTGAAATTTTTTGCATTATTGTTTTAGTTTTAATTAGACTGAAAATTACGAAAAAGTTATAAAACACACATCATTATTTAATAAAAAAAAAGAGCCGCATTTCTGCAGCTCTTTTTATAATAAGAAATAAATAAACTAGTTTCCAAAAACTTTAAAGTCATCTACTTGAAAAGCACCGTCTAAAGTTGTATTTGTTCCTGAACCAGTAAATTTAAATGCAACATTTAGATTTCCAGTATACGTTGATAAATCAACCCCTCCCGAACTTACAAATTGATACCAAGACGTAGCTTGTGTTGGCAAGGCAACAGTTACTTGTGTCCAAGTAGCAGTAGCTACATTTCCTGTAAAATTAGTAGAAACATAAACTTTAAGTGAATTTAATGGTGAATCAACATCTAAATGGTGTTGCGCAACTTTAAATATTAAAACTTCCCCTGTGTGAGAATTCATATCGATTGGAGGAGAAACCAACCAAGATTCATTTACTGCATTTCCTGAACCATATGAACTTAGTTCAGCATATCCATTTCCAGAAAATGTTTTCTCTTGCCATAGTTTTGTTCCAACAGTTGCCACATTTGTCCAGCCAGGAATATTTAAAGTAGTACTATTTACAGCACTTTGAAAATCTTCAGAAAAGAATGGAGTTGATCTTATCCCAGTTAACATTACATCAGCTTCAGATCTTGCCATAAATTGGTAATCTGACCCGTATTTTGTTAATACTCCTCTCACTTTTCCGCTTCCTGTTGCAACTAAGTGTGAAGCATAAGTAGCATAACTACTTGTTCTAAAAATTACCTGATTCCCAGCAACATCCGTAAGATTCCAATTTGTAGCTCCTCCTAAGTCGTTTGCTGACTCGTAATAATGTCTTCCAACCGCAGCATCCGTAAATTGAACGCCAGAAACTTCACATAAAGTATTTAAGTTGGCGTCATTTAATAATTGTGAAATCGTCAATTGTTTAACTAAAACATCTTCGCTAACATTGGTACATGAAGCAATAAGTTTGTTTTTGTATTCTGTTTGTGGCAATCTTCCAACCGAAGCAACTGAAGAAGAATTTACATAAATTCCACCTATTCTCATAGATCCGTAAACAATGTCAGTATATAAATCTTTCAGTTTAATATATACTTTTACACCTGGTCTGTAATCAACATAAGTGTTTGCAGCATCAACAGGAACGCTAAATCCAACTGCTGGAGTTGTTGCTGTTGCCAATGTTTGCAAAGATATTGATTTGTAGAAGTTTCCAGCTTCGTCACTTGAAACTACATAAGCAGCAATGACATCGTCATAAGTATATTGAGCAACTAAAGGAGCTGAAACTGCAATTACTTGAGGAATAGTTCTATTTGCTATTAAATTTGGCTGCGTACAGTTTAAAACTGGAACGTCATAACTATCATCGTTCACACAGCTAGATAATATACCTATTGCTAATGCTACGAAAAAAACTGATTTTAAAATATTTGTTTTCATAATGTGTGTTTTCTAATTAAAAATTAAGATATAAATTTACGAAATATGTTCTTCCGTAGCCATAAAAATATTTAGGTGCAAAAGCTGGATAATTTGCAGGTACTGCTGCAGAGGTAATCGTTGCGGGGATTGCTGGTGTTGCGCTAGATGCGTCTTGATTAAGCTGTCTGAAATTCGCATTTCTTGCTTGTTCAAATCCTCCTGTTTTATAAGAAACATCTAATATATTGTTAATGCTTGCAAAGAATCCTAAAGTTTTACCGTCAATTCTCCAAGATTTCCCTCCGATGATATTCAACAAAGAAATTGGGTCAAACTTTTCTTGTTTTAATAATTCTCTACCTCTTTCAATTGTAGCCTCAGGGAAATTGAATCCAGTTGCTGGGTTAATAAAGAAGTTACTTGTTCTCATAATTGGAGAAATGTCTAAATAATTGTCGGCAAGATAATTAATATTTGCACCAATATTCCAGAAATTAGGGTCTCTGTATTCTACTCCAAATGAATACGCTTGTTGCGGCATACCCGCTTGTCTGTAGTTTTTCATTGTTGCAGTTCCAAAATCGGTTACTGGATTAGTATTGTCTAAAGTAGCTCTAGCATCATTTGTAATCAAAACCGTTGGGTTGTTATCGTACGTATATTGACCGTAAGCAGCGGCTGTTGTCAATTTTATTGTTGAAGTAATTTGGTATTCAAAACCTAATTCAGCTCCAATATTTTTCTTACTAATATCCGTAACCGTTTCGCTTACAAAGGCATTACTATCATTTGTGTCTGTTGCGTCATCATTTCCAAAAATACCATCTGCATAATAGAACGATGTTTCTGTAGCATTTTTAATTTTTGAAAAATAAGCGGTTACTTTTGCTTTAATTTTAGGGCCTCTAAACACATAGCTAGCGTCTGCGCTTGAAATAATTTCACTTTCAATACCGTTTACAATATTATTGTTCAAACGAGCATTTGGATAAGTGTTTCTCAAAGAAGGTGCTTTCGTCATGTGCACAGCATTAAAATTCAAGAAGTGTTTCCCTGTAATTTTATACGTTAAACCTCCTTTAAAACCGAAGTTTTCAAAAGTTGTTTTATCGCTTTTACCGAAAGAATTTGTTGGATAATAACCATTTTTATACAACCCTTCTCTTTGATAAGTTGAACTTGTAAAAGATTGAGATAAATAGAAATCTACTTTTTTGTAAGTAAATTTAAATTGTGTAAAAGCATCGATTACATCTGCAAACATATTGTAATTGTATCCATACTTATCGTTTTCAAGCACTTGTTTTCCAGGATTGTTCAGGTCGGATTGTTGTTGATCTGTTGTTGCTCCAAAGGTGTCTATATCATTGAAATGGGTTCCTCCTAACAAGTCTAAAAGCACTTGGAAATTAGCTGATTTCGATTTTCTATAGGTTGCACCTGCATTTAAAACAATATTGTCATTGATTTGAGAGTTCAAAATAGTATTTGCCGTAAATGTTTTGTCGTCTGTTCTGTCTTCGTATAAAACATACTTGCTTTCAGATGGAGTACGTCCAATTTCATTTCCATTTGCATCTACAATTGCAGTTGAATTGGCTCTGTACATTGCATTCCAATCCATTTGTGGATTTGCTATAAAGTTGGCTCTAGCAATTGCACCGTTTGCATAGTCAGGAGTGAATGCCCCTGGATTTTCTCCTTGGTCAGCAGCATAGATTGAAGTCCAATAACTTGGCAAATTTCTATAATAGGTAGGATCTGGACTATTTGCTTGTTGAAAATCAATTCTACTGTTGCCAATTTCTCCAAATTGGTAGGTAACATTGGTGTTTAATTTGTTTTTAGCATTTATTTTCCAATAGTGGCTCAACATGAAGATTGGCTCTTCAACGTTTTTAACTCTAGAATTTCTTTTCTCGCCATCTTGCCATCCCCAATAGGAATTGTATTTATCACCCTTAAGGCTTGCAACCTCATCGGAAGTTGGAGAATTTTTTGCTCTACTATTTTGAGCATAAATAGAAGTAAAATTCAAGCTGTGATTGTCGTTGATTTTCTTTTCAACACTTGCAAAAAAAGAATTTGCTGCATAGTTTGTTCCGTCAAAATAACCTTCGGTTGCCCAACGTCTTCCTGCCGAAATAACATAAGCCCATCCGTATTTATCCATTCCAGAAACAATAGTTCCCATTAATCTTCCAGTATAATTTGTATTGGTGCCAGAAGCAGAAATTCTTGAACCCGGTCTGAATATTGAAGCGCGTGTATTGATTTCTTGTGTTCCTAGAATTCCTCCAAAAGTATAGTCTGAAGGACCCGAACCTATGGTAAATTCTTGATTTCTTGTTGCATCATTCAATCCGCCCCAATTACTCCATTGTGGTCTTCCGTCAACAGCTTTGTTCATCGAAACACCATTAATCATCGTGTTGGAATACTCGCTGTCTAAACCACGGATTCTAAATCGGGCTTGACCCCAATTAAACGCTGCCGATTGTTGAAATACATCTCTAGATGCTTGAAGCAAACTCGACGTGTTTTCTGAACCACTATTGTCGTCTGATAAATCACTTTCGGTAATTGTAACTAAACTAGATTGTAACTCAAAACTTTGATCTTCTTGAAGTGAAATTACACCTAAATCAATCATTTTTCCAGTAATTATTTCAACTGTAAGTAATTGGTCTTTAAAACCAACACTTCTAATTTGCAATAATTGATTTCCCGCTGATACCTTTTCAAATGAAAACTTTCCATCAGCATCTGTAAGCTGTGTAAGATTTGTGTTTTGAATTGTAGCAACTACATTTTGTAATGGTATTTGTGATTTTGCATCTAGCACCTTGCCAGAAATTCCAGTTGGGCTTTGTGCAAAAACAAAAAACACTTGCATCACAAATAATGTACTAATAACAAGTTTTTTCATAAATAGGATTAAGGTTAGTCCCCTTAATTTTTTAAAATTAAAGCACTAAGGGGGGTCAAATTTACGAGAAATAATTAAATATTATATCATTACTTAAAAACTTATGTTAAACTTGACCTTAAATTAACATCAATTAATGTATTTGACTGGTTTCCAAGGATTTTAATTTAATAAAAAACAGCGTTTTTTTAAAAAAGTCTTCATGATAGTACCTATTTTATCTGTTTTTTATAAAAAAATAAATTTCTTAACTTCATAATGTAAATGCATACATAATAATAATTTACATTTGTATCCCAAATGTTTAATTTTGAAAAAACAAACTTGCCAATTTATGAAAAATAAACTCTTTTTAGCATTCTTATTTATTTCGCTTTTTACAAATGCTTCTATAGCTCAAGAAAAAAAATACAAAGTACATACAATTGCATTCTACAACCTTGAAAATCTTTTTGACACTATAAATGGTCCAAATTTTGACGAAGAATATCTTCCACAAAAAGGATGGACATTAAAAAAATACAACCAAAAACTAGACAACTTGGGTCGTGTATTACCACAAATAGGAACTAGTGACAAACAAATGGAATCGCCCGCTATTATTGGAGTTTGCGAAGTAGAAAACAGAGGTGCGTTAGAAGACTTAGTCAAAAACTATCAATTTGCAGGAAAAGATTATGGCGTTTTACATTATGATTCTCCAGATAAAAGAGGAATTGATGTGGCATTATTGTATCAAAAAAAGCTCTTTATGCCAACAAGTTCGGTCAACGTTCCATTACTAATTTACAGAAATGATTCTAAAATTATTGAAAAGAATACAAATGAAACTGCTGAAGATAAAGCAGATACTGATAAAATTGAAGTAGCCATAGATAATCGGGTTTATACAAGAGATATACTTTTGGTAACTGGATTATTAGATGGAGAGGAAGTGAATATAATGGTAAATCACTGGCCTTCCCGTTCTGGAGGGGAGAAAAGAAGTAGCCCTTTTCGGGAAGCTGCAGGGAGATTGTCAAGAAAAGTAATGGATTCTATTTATAAATCAAATCCAAATGCTAAAATTATTTGCATGGGCGATTTAAATGACGGCACATATAATAAAAGTGTAAAAGAAGGAATTGGCGCAAAATTAAAAAAAGAAGATGTAAAAGAATTTGGCGTTTACAATCCTTTTGAAGAAATGGCTAAAAAAGGAAATGCCTCTCTATTTTATAGAGATTCAGGTGATATTTTTGATCAAATCATGGTTTCTGAATCTTTAATAAAAACTGATTATTCGTCATATAGGTATTGGAAAGCGGGAATTTACAATAAATCCTTTCTAATTGAAACTGCTGGGCAGTATAAAGGCTATCCAAAAAGAAACTCTCCAGCAGAACCAGGTTTTAGCGATCACTTTCCTGTTTATATCTATTTGATTAAAGAGGTTAAATAATATCTAAAGGGTTGGTTCAAAATACCCTTTTTTTTGTAAATTAGTATCTAAAAAATATTGCTATGGGTGTTTTAAAACCTTTTAATCTCAATAAATGGATTAAGGAAAACCGTCATCTTCTAAAACCTCCTGTTGGGAATAAAAACATTTATGTAGATTCTGAAGATTATATCGTTATGATTGTGGCAGGTCCTAATGCAAGAAAGGATTATCATTATAATGAAACCGAAGAGTTATTTTACCAACTTGAGGGTTCTATTAAGGTTGTAATTCAATTAGATGGTGAACGCCAAGAAATGGAACTTTCTGCGGGTGATATGTACTTAAATCCGGCCAAAATCCCACATTCACCAATACGTTCTGAAGGGTCGATTGGATTAGTAATAGAACGGAAAAGAGCTGGAAAAGGATTTACAGATGGATTACTTTGGTTTTGCGAAAAATGCAACCACAAACTTCACGATGTTTACTTTGAATTGCAGGATATAGAAAAAGATTTTTTACCTCATTATCAACAATTTTATACTTCTGTAAAGCTAAGAACGTGCACCAATTGCGGGACAATAATGGAAACTGATTCTAGGTATTTATAAAGTAATCTGAAATTTCATATTATAATTTCACAAAAAATGCCCAAAATTTCTATCGGGCATTTTTTTTGTAAATAAGTTTATTGCGATTTATTTCACAATTAAGAATTCTGAACGTCTGTTTTGCGCATATTCTTCTTCAGTACAATTTTCTTTACAGTCAACTTTTGGCTCTGTTTCTCCATATCCATTTCCAGAAATTCTAGAAGCTTGAATACCTTTAGAAATTATATATTGAACTGTTGCTTTAGCACGTTTGTCTGATAAAATCAAATTGAAATTGTCACTTCCTCTGTTATCGGTATGTGACTTGGTAAATATGATTAGCTTGTCGTTGCTTTTCATTACTTGAACTAATTTATCCAACTCAAAAGCACCTTCTTGAGTAATATTACTTTTATTAAATTCAAAGAAAATTGGGTTTAAAACAATCTCAGTAGGTCTAATGATTATTTCTATTGGATTTAAAGGCGCTGGAACATTTAATTTCCCGCCTTTGTTTTTTGCTATAACAAATACCCCACTTTCAAAACCATCTTTAGTAACTTGAAGACTATAGTCTTTGTTGCATTCTAAAACATATTCAACATTTCCATTTGCATCAGAATTTTTCGTTTCAATGATGTTTTTCTTATCATCTAATATTGCTACACTTGCGTCTGCAAGTATTTGACCAGATACTGCATTTGTTACAACAATTGTCGATTCAACACTACAAACAGGCGCTGCAGTATAAATGTCGTCTGAACCAGCTCTATTGCTTGAAAAGAAGCCAATATTATGCTTAGTATTAAATGAAAAAGAAAAGTCGTCTTTCTCGCTATTTATAGGTTTTCCAAGATTTTGAGCCTCTTCTGATTTATTCAAATTGATTGAATAAACATCTAAACCACCAAGTCCTTGTTTTGCGCTTGATGAAAAATAAAGTACATTATCATCTGTAATTGAAGGGAATTGTTCGTTGCCTTCTGTATTAACTTTTGATCCTAAATTTTCAGGTGTTCCATAAACATCGCCTTCTTTAATTTCAACTTTCCAAATATCATTCCCTCCAATTCCTCCTGGCATATTTGAATTAAAGTACAATGTTTTACCATCTTTACTAATACTTGGGTTGCTTACAGAATAAGTCTTGCTATTAAATGGTAATTGGGCAATATTACTCCATTTGTCATTAGCTTTTGTAGCTTTATAAAGATACATCTGACTAAATTTGGTGTTAATCCCTTTGTCATTTTCATAATCTTTAAGCACGCGACTATCCCTAGAAAAATAAATAGTTTTCCCATTGCTACTAACTGCCGCTGGGCCATCATGCCAAACGGTATTTATTTCTTGAACCTCTGTTGCTGGGCTAAATGCTCCATCTTCATTGTAAATAGATTGGTATAAATCCAAGTATGATTCGTCATTCCATCCAGCAGTTTTTCTTGATTTTCTTCTTGCGCTAGAAAAGTAAAATACATTATCATTGCTTAACATTGGGCCAAATTCTGACTTGTCGCTATTGATTGAAATTGATTTTACATCGAATGATTTTTTCTTGCTAAGCAATTTTGGGATGTAATTTGGATTTTCATTAAAAGAAATTGCCCTTAAATCTTTTGGTCTTTTATTTGCAAAAATAGCCATTTGTGCATTTGACTCTTCATATTTGCCACTTGCCTTAAGCATTTGAGCATATTTAAAATAGGTTTCTGCATCTTGAGGTTGGGTTACGGAAAGAGCGTACCACTTAATGGCTTCTTTTGTGTTAAACATATTATAATAACTTTCTGCAAGTTGATTATAAATATAGTTTTCTTTTTTACCTATACCAACGAGTTTTAAGTATTCGGTACTTGCATCTAGATATTCAAATTGCTTAAATAATTTATCTGCCTTTTCGGTTTCTTTTGTTTGTGCTTTTAAAGTTATTGTGGTAACTATCACAAAACTTAATAATAGATATATATTTTTCATTATTGATGTTTTTTTATTTTAGAAATATCTAGGTGAACGAGAAACTTTTTTCGGGAAATTCAAATCAAATAACAAAATGATTTCGTGAGATGATGGTGTACTAACTTTCAAATCGGAAACAATATGGTCATAAGCATAGCCAATTCTCAAGGAAGGCGAAATAGCGTAATTTACCATTGCTCCAAATGAATCTTGCAATCTGAAAGTAGCGCCCATTTCAAATTTTTCAAGATACAAGAAATTGGTAGAAATATCCAAAGATGTTGGAGCGTTAAATGCCGATTTAACCATTGCAAAAGGCTTAAATTTTAAATTTGGATTCAAATCAAATACATATCCTCCAGTTAAAAAATAATGCTGAATTTCTGTTCCGTATTTGATCCCATTATAATCTAAATGTGCTGATTTTAACATATTGGGAATCGAAAGTGCAAAGTAATATTTGTTGGTATAGTAAAACAATCCTGTTCCAATATTTAATTTTGTGTTGTTCGTGTCTTCAGAGAATGCACCATCATTTGGATCAGGAAGCGTTGGTTGTATAATGCTTCTTAAACCAATTTTTTGAAAAGTAACTCCCGCTTTTAAACCCAATGCCAAGCGGTGTTCTCCTCCTAAGTTTAAGGTATATGAGAAATCTCCATAAACATTGTTTTCTTCAACAGGACCTATTTTATCTGAAATTATAGACAATCCCAATCCCACATTTTTACCTACAGGAGCTGACCCCGAAAGTGAAAAAGTTGTTGGAGCGTCCTCAATTTCAATCCATTGTTTTCTATATAATAATCCAAAAGATAAATTTTCTTTAGATCCTGCATAAGCGGGATTAATTATGTTCATATTATACATATATTGTGTATAATGTGGGTCTTGTTGCGCGATAGCGTTCCAAAAGGTTAACAAAAGTAAAAGCGCTGGTAAAAGTATTTTTTTCATAAGGGTTTTTTTGAGGATTTATAGCTCTGCTGATTTTATATGTTTTCAGCAGAGTTAAAATCTTATTTTTCTATTTATTAATATAAATCCATCCTGTAATTGTCTCGCCCGAAGTTCTTGTAATTACATAATAATAAGTCCCGTCAGGAAGTGCGTCACCAGCATTTGTTTGACCATGCCATTGATTGGTATAATTAAGCCCATGGTTATAGACTTTAGAACCGTACCTGTTGAATATACTTAGTGATTTTACATCTGCTAATAAAAATTCTTCATTGTCACCGTCTCCATTTGGAGAAATTCCTTTTTGCATTGTACAGGTTGTGCTGTTTACAAGATGAGTATTTACATGTGTACAGCCATCATAAGTAACCGTTGAAGTGTATGTTCCTGGTTCCGTTACAACTATTGAAGGAGAAGGAGTTGGTCCAAAAGTATACCCGTTTGGCCCGCTCCACTCGTAAGTAGCTGTCAAAGGATCGAACGATCCGGCAACTGGTAATGCTGTTATCGTAAAATTAGAAGCAAGACATTCTGCTCTTAATTCTACATTTACTTCTGGAATAATTGTTACAGTTGCTGTTGTAACTAATTGAGAACACCCTCCTGAAGCTGCAATTGTATAAGTAATAGTATAAACTCCTCCTTGGCTTGTGCCAGCATTAATTGCTCCAGAAGTTGAACTTAAAGTTAATCCTGTCGGCGTTACACTATACGCTCCTCCGCTTGTACCAATTAAAATTACTGGTTGCAATCCTACATTATCATAACAGTAGAATGAGTTGCCATAGGATATTGTTGCTGAAGGCACTGCGGTAATTGTAACTTGAGCTGTTGCAACAACGGCAGCACACCCTCCTGTTGCAGCAATAGTATTCGTAACAGTATATGTTCCTGCTGTACTTGATGCTAAATTTATTACCCCTGTGGCAGTATTAATACTTAATCCAGAAGTTGATGTAAATACTCCTGAAACTCCACCTCCTGAAAATGTTGGAGACGGATTTGAAGAAGTGCTACAATAAGGAGAACTGGTATAACTAAATGTCGCTATAGATGGTGATGTAATTGTGATTGAAAAAGTAGCCGTCACAACACCACATCCGCCAGAAGCAGCAATGGTATTTGTAATAACATAATTTCCTGGTGTGCTAGTAGCTAAATTAATCGCCCCTGTGGTTGAGTCTAAAGTTAGACCCGCTGTTGAACTGTAAACTCCTGCAACACCACCTCCTGTATAACTAAGAACTGGATTAGTTCCTGTTTTACAATATGTAGCTGAATCGTAAATAAAGGCCGCTACTGGCACTGCGGTAATTGTAACTTGAGCTGTTGCCAAAACGACAGCACATCCCCCAGTTGCAGTAATAGTATTCGTAACAGTATATGTTCCTACTGTACTTGATGCTAAATTTATTTCGCCTGTAGCAGTATTAATACTTAATCCAGAAGTTGATGTAAATACTCCTGAAACTCCACCTCCTGAAAATGTTGGAGACGGATTTGAAAAAGTATTACAATAAGGAGAACCGGTATAACTAAATGTTGCTATTGATGGTGATGTAATTGTGATTGAAAAAGTAGCCGTCACATCACCACATCCGCCAGAGGCAGCAATGGTATTTGTAATAACATAACTTCCTATTGTGCTAGTAGCTAAATTAATCGCCCCTGTAGTTGGGTCTAAAGTAAGCCCCGCTGTTGAACTATAAACTCCTGCAACACCACCTCCTGTATAACTAAGAACTGGATTAGTTCCTGTTTGACAATATGTAGCTGAATTATAAATAAAGGCCGCTACTGGCACTGCGGTAATTGTAACTTGAGTTGTACTAATTGCACCGGGACATCCGCCCAATTGTGGTAGGTTGTAACTTACTAAATAGGTTCCTACTGTACTTGTACTTGGAGTAAAAGTTCCGGTTGTTGTATTTAAAGATAATCCAACAGCTGGAGCAACTGTATAATTTCCTCCTGTACTTCCTATTTGAGAAATATTTTGCAACGTTGAGTTTAATTTACAAAATGATGGTGCACTGTAAGTGATACCAATACTTGTTGGCGGTGCTGTAATTGTTATTGTCCAAGTGTCATCATCGGATGGACAAGTACCAGATGGCGCAACAGTATTGTGAATTATATAGGTTCCAGGCGTACTTGCAGCAAGATTAATTAATCCTGTTGTTGGATTTAAAGATAACCCAGCTGTAGAACTATAAATCCCTGCAACTGCATTACTAATTAATGTTGGACTTGGATTGGCTTCGTTTTGACAATAAAAAGTTTTTGGGTATGTAAAGTTTCCAAAAGGACAACAAAACAAAGGAATAGGCCCTTGTGTTTGGGTTATTCTAACAAATCCTTTTCTACCATTAAAGTTTGTAATCATAATCACATATACTTCACCAGCTATAGCGTTATTTATGCCAAAATTTTCAGTAGCCGCTGCTGAGTAACTACATCCTAAACTTGGTCCGGTAGGTGGTGCATTTGCTGTTGTTATTCCAGCACAAGCTGCAGCGTTAGTGGCAAATGGCCCCCAAGCAACAAAATCCACATCAATTCCGGTACCGTTAAAAGTACTGCTTGTGTTTTGCTCTAAGAAAAAGTTGTAATTCCCACTTGTTGGTATTTGTAAATAATAAAATGTTGGAGAAGGTGCTGTAAATAAACACCCTACTACTGCACTTGTTGTTGAATATGGACTCACTGGATTGGGAAGTGTTGGAACACCTACATTATTTGGAATAATAATTGGAGTAATTGCACACAATGGTAATGCCGTTGCACAAGTTCCCACATTGGTTCCTACACAAAGTTCAAAAGTAGTGGTTACTGCTGTTGTTCCTGATGAATAAACTCTAACATAATAGGTTCGACCAACAGTTAACCCTGTAGCCAAATTGTCATTGTTAACAATACATCCTCCAAATTGAGTTAAAACTCCACAAGTTCCTGTATAAAGCGCGTAATTAATATTGAATGGCTCGGCAGTATAATTAGGCCCTAGTATTGTTATGTAATGACTTGTTGAAGTTGCTGTAAATTTAAACCAAACATCATCATTATCATCCGCTGATGCCGTTGTTCCGCATGAATTGGTTACTAGTGATGCTGTTGCAAATGTTAAGCTTCCAAATGTTGTTTGCAAACAATTTGTATTTTGATTTACTGGAATTTCAATTGCTCCAGCACATTCATCGTTTGCTATTAATGTGTTGAAACTTTTTGGTCCTACAATAAAACTAGAATCTGTTGGAGAACAAACCGCTCTAACATAATACTCATAACAAGTAGCAGAATTTAATCCGGTTATATAAAAAGGATTTGAATTGGCATTTAACCAACCTATTGATGCTGCTGTTGGGGCAGGTGAGCCACAAGGCAGAGCCAATACTTGCCATGCCGAAGCCGAACTTCCATCAGGATTGGCTAATTGTGTCCATCCTAATAATGCAGTGGATTGGGTTATTTGCGTAACCGTTAGCGTTTTTGGTTTTGTACAAGTTGGAGCTGGTAAACAGGTAATATTAGATTCCCAACCAGTTGAATTAGTAGTTGCATTTGATGTAAAAACGAATGTTAAGCACCCTGTTGGACCAGATGCGGTTATTGGCCCTGGAATAGTTGTCCCAGAAAAAGTTCCTAAAAGTGTTCCGGTAGCAACACTATTACCATCATAAATTTTTAATAAATCGGTACTTAATTGTGTAGAAAAAGAAGTAAAAGTAACTGTAACTTGGTCTCCTGTATTAATTGGACAAATTGTATTTGTTATGTTTGAGCTATTAGCATAATTCGCAATGGTACCGCCTGCATCAGTAAAAAATCCTCCACAACCAGGTAATGTTGAAGCTGATTTAGGTAAAGACCATGCGCTTGTATCCGTTGAAGAACAAGATGCTCTTACGTAAAAATCATAACACTTTCCAGGAATTAATCCTGTTGCTATAAATGGGTTTGTCGGTGCGGATAGCCATCCTACTGTACTAGCTGTTGGAGCAGCGGTCCCACAGGGTAAAGCAAGATATTGCCATGCAGTAGCTCGCGTGCCGTTTGGATTTAGTGGCTGTGTCCACGCCAATGAAACTGAATTAATTGTTACCGTTGAAGTTGTTAAAGCAGATGGTCTTGTACAAGTAGGTACAGGTGCACAAGTTACATTAGCTAGCCAACCTGCAGCAACAGTGGAGTCGTCAGAAGTAAATACAAAAGTTAAACATCCATTAGAAGCAGAAGATGTAAAAGGCCCAGGCAATGCATTTCCTGTGAGAGTTCCCGAATAAGTTCCTAATAGATTTGCTGGAGAAACAGTATTTCCATTATAAACCTTTAAAATATCAAAATCAAGCTCAGTGGCAAATTGCGAAAAAGTAACTGTAACTAAATCCCCTGTAGTTACTGGGCAAATTCTGACAGTTGAATTGGCAAAATTTCCATAGTTACTTAACCCCCCAGGATCAACAAAATTGCCCCCACAAACTGGAAGTCCTGGAGCTGTAGTAAACGTAAATGGCCCAGCCCATATACTTCCAGAAAACAAACAAATAGACCGAACATAATATTTATATTGTGTTAATGGTTGTAATGGTGCAAATGGTGCAGCAGTTAATGTTGTTGCGGTATATGGATTTGTATTTACAAGTATTCCAGCACCTGTTGGGGCTAATTGAGTTGTTGGAATAATTTCAATTTCCCATTGATTACAAGTGTTAAGTCCAGCACCTATTATAGGGTTTGGGTTTGTCCAACTCAATACTGCGCTTGTGGCTGTGAATGTACCTGCTGCTAATGTTGTTGGCTCTAAACATCTTGAAACTACCAATACATCGTCCAAATAAAAATCATCTCCTTGAAATTGAGACGCTTGAGTAACTTCAGAAACAAAAGCAATGTATACCTGAGTATTTGCTGGATATGAAGCAACTGGAAAATTTATTACTTGCTCCTCATAAACTATGGGAGCCGGAGCAACATTGGTACTTAGTTGAGATTCTGTATAGGTTTGTAATGTTGTATAGGCAGCTTCATTAGTTTGATTTGAAGTCAAGGCTCCAGAGGCGACTTTTACTTTAAAAACACCCCCCTGATTTCCTTGCAATGAAGTTTTTACCCAAAAACGCAATTGTCCGTTTACAGGAATTGTAACCAATGGGGTTGCTATATAATATTTTGCTGATACTCCAACTCCTATGTTTTCTCCATAAAGCAATGCTGACTTGGTTCCCGTGTGAGGTGCTGAAGTATCTGTAAACCATGATTCTGAAGCCGCTCCACTCTCAAAATTAACCCAATTCAAAGGAAGTCCAGAAGGAGTTGTAGGTGTTTCAAAGCCTTGAATCAAGGCCTGTGAAAAACCGGAAACTGAGAATAAAATTATTAATAATAAAAAAGTAGTTTTTTTCATAAAATGAAAATTTAAGGTTTTTTAGGGGATACACTAATAAATAACTTTCAAATTTAACAATTTTTTTTAAAAAATTGTATATAATCTATTTTTTAACTATTTAAAACGAATAAATGTTTTATTTGTGTTACTATTTCTTAAAGTTTGAGTCAAATAAAGTAGCTTTGCATAAGAAATTTGATTATGCTAGAAAAAGACGCTAAAAAGATAGAAAAAACAGTAATCGTTGGGATTGTAACCCAAAAACAAGACGAAGAAAAGCTAAAGGAATACCTTGACGAGTTAGAGTTTTTGACCTTTACGGCAGGCGGTGAGGTTGTCAAAAGATTTTCTCAAAAAATGGAGCGTCCCAACCCAAAAACATTCGTTGGAACAGGAAAAATTGAAGAAATAAATCAATATGTTATAGAAAATGGCATTTCAACTGTTATTTTTGACGATGAATTATCGCCATCTCAACAAAAAAACATCTCCAAAATTATAGATTGTAAAATTCTTGATAGAACACACCTCATCTTAGACATATTTGCCCAAAGAGCAGAAACTTCTTATGCAAGAACACAGGTAGAATTGGCGCAATGTCAATATTTACTTCCAAGATTATCTGGAATGTGGACGCACTTGGAACGTCAAAAAGGAGGTATTGGGATGCGTGGTCCTGGGGAAACTGAAATTGAAACGGATCGACGAATTGTTCGTGATAGAATCGCTCTATTAAAAGAAAAAATAAAAACTATCGACAAACAAATGGGCGTGCAACGTGGAAATCGAGGCGCAATGGTTCGTGTAGCTTTAGTTGGTTATACCAATGTTGGAAAGTCAACTTTGATGAATGCCGTTGGGAAAAGCGATGTATTTGTAGAAAATAAATTGTTTGCAACATTAGATACCACCGTTAGAAAAGTAGTGATAAAAAACTTACCGTTTTTGCTTTCGGACACCGTTGGATTCATCAGAAAATTGCCAACTCAATTAATAGATTCTTTCAAAAGTACGCTTGATGAAGTTCGGGAAGCCGATTTATTATTGCACGTGGTTGATATTTCTCATCCTGAATTTGAAGACCATATAGAATCTGTAAATCAAACATTGGCAGACATCAAAAGCAATAACAAACCTACAATAATGGTTTTTAATAAAATTGATACTTATAAACATTTGACAATTGAAGAGGATGATTTAATTACAGAAAAAACGAAAAAGCATTACACTTTAGAAGAATGGAAAACGACTTGGATGCATAATGTAGGTCAAGAAAACGCATTGTTTATTTCGGCAACTAACAAAGAAAATTTTGAGGAATTTCGGGAACGAGTTTATGAAACAGTTCGAGAAATTCACATCACGAGATTTCCATACAACAAGTTTTTATATCCCGATTATAAAGATGCAATTGAGAAAGAAGACGAATAAAAGGTTATTTTTTCTTAAAAAGAGGAACCGCAGAACAGGCTTCTCCATACATAATGCTTTTTGCAAATGGCTGCAAATATTGAGCTACTAATACATAAGCACTCATTGGCACTGGTTTTTTGGAACATCCTTTTATAATAACAGGCTTGTTTTCATAAATAGCATAATCAAGTGTGGGTAGGATTTCATGGTATAATGAGGCATCTAAATCTTCTAAATTCCCATTCACAATTTTCTTAGCAAAAGGAGCTAATTGTAATGCAACTAAAATGGAAGCCCAGGCAGGAACTATGGCATCGGTACTACAAAAAACTGCAACATAATTATCTTGATATTGTGTCCAATTGTGTTGTTTCAAATGCTCCCGAAACTCTTTTTCTTTCAAAATAAATCCTTCTAAAAGCCATTGTGAAATGTCAATTTGCACACGAATTCCCATTGGATAATACTCTTCCAAATCGAAAACTTCAAGCGAACTATTGGCAACTTTATTTATGATTTCATCCATAATTTTAATATTCAGTATTCAGTATTCAGATTTTTAGTGGTCAGCTACAAACTGAATACTAAAAAAACTGAACAGTGAACACTTTTTGCTAAAGCATCCCCAATTCTAATTTTGCTTCTTCACTCATTAAATCTTTGCTCCAAGGCGGGTCAAAAGTAATTTCAACTTCGCAAGATTTTACTTCATCAATTGATTGTACTTTTTCCTCCACTTCACGAGGCAAAGATTCTGCAACGGGACAGTTCGGAGAAGTTAAAGTCATAAGGATTTTGACTTCGTTATCTTCATTAATCATAACGTCATAAATGAGTCCTAACTCGTATATATCAACAGGAATTTCAGGATCGTAAATCCCTTTTAATTTTTTTACTACATTATCTCCTAAGTTTATTGTGTCAGTATATTCTTCCATATTTTTTTAATTTTTTCACCATATAAGGCAATTAAGTCATTTAATTTTTTGCATCAAATGCCAAAGCATACATTTTAATGTTTTTTATCATCGATACCAATCCATTGGCGCGCGTTGGCGATAAATGTTCTTTCAAACCAATTTCGTCTATAAAATTCAAATCGGCGGCTAAAATATCGGCAGCTTTTTGATTGGAAAAAGCACGAATTAGAATCGCAATAATCCCTTTGGTTAAAATCGCATCGCTATCGGCTGTAAAAACAATTAAATTATCATTTTGTTCTCCTTTTAACCATACTTTAGATTGACAACCCTTGATAATATTGTCGTCAGTTTTAAATGCCTCGTTAATCAAAGGTAACTTTTTACCTAATTCAATAATGTATTCGTAGCGCTCCATCCAATCGTCGAACATTGAAAATTCGTCTACAATTTCGTCTTGTATTTCTGTAATTGTCATTCTTCTGGTTTAAATAATAAATTCACAATTTCAACTACTCTTTTTATTTCCATTGGTGGAAACCCATGATCAAAATTGGAAGTTTGATAGGTTTTCCCTTTATAAATTATCTTTAAATTAGCAATTGCCGCTCCATCATAAAATCGCTTTTCAGTTGGTGCTTTCAAATTAGGCAAATTTTCTAAATCAATTTTGTTTAGTTCTTGCATTAAAGCGATCCAATCGGCTTGAGAAACTTTTTGAACAATAGGATTTTCAATGCCATTTCTATCTTTAGTAGAAGAAACTGTTGCGCTATTTAAAACTAATTTTTGATAAAACCCTCTTGTATTTGCTTCATATTGGATTTCGACATCTTTTATTATATCATTGTTTCCAAGTGCATTTTTTTGACTATTGCAACTTCCCAAAACAACTAAAAATAAGGATAAAAATGATACTATTTTCATATAATTATGCATTTATGATAGCATTAATTTAGCTCTTTTTAAGCCTTCAACAAAGATATCAATTTCTTCTTTTGTATTATAAAAAGCAAAACTAGCACGAATCGTTCCTGGAATTTTGAAAAAATCCATGATAGGTTGCGCACAATGATGCCCTGTTCGAACTGCAATTCCCAATTTGTCAATTATCGTACCAATATCATACGGATGAATTCCTTCGATATTAAACGAAATTACAGACGTTTTATCTTTGGCAGTCCCATAAATTTTTAATCCTTCAATTTCTAACAACCGTTTGGTGCCGTAATCTAACAATTCTTTTTCTTGAATTTGGATGTTTCCAAAACCAATTTCATTCATATAATCGACAGCAGTTCCAAGGGCAATTCCTCCAGAAATATTAGGAGTTCCGGCTTCAAATTTATGAGGCAATTCGGCATACGTAGTTTTCTCGAAAGTCACTTCTTTTATCATTTCGCCGCCACCTTGATACGGCGGTAATTTGTTCAGCCAGGCTTCTTTTCCATATAAAATCCCTGTTCCTGTTGGTCCACATATTTTGTGTCCCGAAAAAACATAAAAATCACAATCTAGTTCTTGAACATCTGGTTTCAAATGCGGTACCGCTTGTGCGCCATCAATCAAAATTGCAGCTCCAAATTCATGCGCTTTGTCAATCATATATTGAATAGGATTGATCGTTCCTAAAGCATTCGAAATATGGTTTACAGTTACAATTTTGGTTTTATCGGATAGTAATTTATCATATTCTGATAGTATCAATTCGCCGTTTTCATCCATTGGAATCACTCGCAAAATAGCGCCTGTTTTTTCACACAACATTTGCCAAGGGACAATATTAGAATGGTGTTCCAATGCCGAAACCAAAACCTCATCCCCCGATTTTAAAATAGACGCAAAACCATTGGTGACCAAGTTAATTCCGTGCGTTGTTCCTGCTGTAAAAATGACTTCATGAGCAAATTTCGCATTAATATGATTTTGAATTTTTCCACGAGAAATTTCATAAGCATCTGTCGCTAATTGACTTAACGTATGAACGCCACGGTGAATATTGGCATTAATTTCCTGATAATATTTTGAAATTGCATCAATTACAACTTGCGGTTTTTGCGAAGTCGCGCCGTTGTCAAAATAAACTAATGTTTTCCCATTTATCTTTTGAGAAAGAATAGGGAAATCTTTACGAATGGTATCTATATTAAAACTCATTTTCTTTTCTTTTTTAATGAAAGCTAAATATTCTTTTAAAACCTACAAGTCAAATCCCATTTTTACACCCAATCGTGTAGCGATAATTTTAGTGATTCGTTGTTTTAATTCGGGGATTTTGATGCTTTCTATTACTGCATTTGAAAACGCATACATCAATAATGCTTTGGCTTCTTTCTTAGGAATTCCTCGCTGTTGCATATAAAACATTGCGGTTTCATCAAGCTGACCAATGGTGCAACCGTGAGAACATTTTACATCATCGGCAAAAATCTCTAATTGCGGTTTGGCATTAATGGTTGCTTTATCGCTCAATAAAATATTGTTGCTTTTTTGGAAAGCATTGGTTTTTTGAGCTTCTCTTTCTACATAAATTTTCCCATTAAAAACGCCTGTTGATCGATCAGAAAAGATTCCTTTATAATCTTGGTGGCTTTCGCAATTTGGCGTCGAGTGTTGCACCAAAGTATAATGATCTACGTGTTGCTTGTCGCCAATGATGGTAATACCGTTTAAATTACTTACAATTCGTTCTCCAAAATGATAAAAATTCAAGTTGTTTCTCGTCAAGTTTCCGCCAAATGAAAAAGTATTTACAGAAACATTGGTTTCTTGTTTTTGAGATACATACGTATTGTCAATTAGGTTGGCCTCCAAATTGTCATTTTGGATTTTATAATAATCAACAATGGCTCTTTTTTGGGCAAAAATCTCGGTTACTGAATTCGTTAATACTGGATTTTCGTTCAAAATTTGATGTCTTTCGATGATTTGAACGTGTGAATTTTCACCAACAACAATCAAATTTCGTGGCTGAACCAAAAGTGCTGCTTCGCTTCCTGTAGAGAAATACATAATTTCAATTGGCTTGTCAACGACTTTGCTTTTTGGAATATTGATATACGCTCCCTCATTGGCGAAAGCCGTATTTAAGGACGTTAAACTTTCGTCTTTATTGGCAATTTTATTAAAATAATTATCAATAATCATCTTGTATTTTGGCTTGTTCAATGCCGATGACATTAGGCAAACATCTATTCCGTCGTGTGTTGTTGCCGATAAAAAGGAACTAAATACGCCATCAATAAAAACCAATTTGTAAGTGTCGATTTCGTGAAGGAAATATTTTTTTACGTCTGCAAATTCAATTGTATTTTCGTTTTTTGGAAATACAGAAAAGTCGTTTTTTAAAATCGAATTTAGCGAAGTATATTTCCAAGATTCCTCTTTTTTAGTTGGGAAACCTTTATTTTCAAAGTTTTTTATAGCCGAAGTTCGAACATCGTGCAACTCTGAAGTTACATCAATTCGCTCTTCAAAAGCCATGAAGGATGATAGTAATTTTTCTTTTAATTCCATATTATTTATGTCTTAAAGTCGAAAGTCGAAAGTCGAAAGACTTAATATTTTCAACTAAATGTTATTCATGGGTTTTATAATTTGAAAAGTCTTTAAATAGGTAGAGAACAATCTCTTTATAATTTTAGACTTTATAACTTTGGGCTCAAATATTTAATAAAACCACTTATTAGTTTTGATATTTCTGTAACCGATTCTAATAATTCATCAAATTCATGTTTTGCTATGTATTCTAAATCAAAAGCTAAATAAATTTGTGAACGAACTTCGCCTGCAGACGCTTTTGCAACATATAGAAAATATATAAATTCTTTATCTGTATTCCTTTCAAAACCTTCCGCTATGTTGGAAGAAATTGAAATTGATGCGCGTCTTATTTGCCTGACTAAATCAAAATCTTTCTTGAAGTTTGAGTTTTCAGTTATTTGATAGATTCTTTTATTGAAAATTCTTGATTTTTGCCAAGAATTAATTTCTTCAAATGAACTGAATTTCCCCATCTTTAGACTTTAAGACTTTCGACTTTCGACTTCTTCATTTTTAATCCAGTCGTATCCTTTTTCTTCTAGTTCTAATGCCAATGAGGCATCGCCAGATTTCACGATTTTTCCATTGTATAATACGTGAACAAAATCAGGAACGATATAATCTAACAATCTTTGATAATGCGTTATTACGATGATGGCGTTTTTGTCGCTTTTTAATTTATTTACGCCATTAGCAACAATTCGAAGTGCATCAATGTCTAATCCAGAATCGGTTTCATCAAGAATAGCCAATTTCGGTTCTAACATTGCCATTTGGAAAATTTCGTTTCGTTTTTTCTCTCCACCAGAAAATCCTTCGTTTAAAGAACGGGATAAAAATTTGCGGTCAATTTCCAATAATTCCGATTTCTCACGAATTACTTTCAGCATTTCATTCGATGGCATTTCTTCTAATTTATTTGCTTTTCGAGTTTCGTTGATGGCCGTTCTAATGAAGTTAGTTACCGAAACTCCTGGAATTTCTACAGGATATTGAAAAGAAAGAAAAACGCCTTTATGCGCTCTTTCTTCTGGAGCCAATTCAGAAAGGTCTTCACCGTATAATGAAATTTCACCTTCCGTAACTTCGTAGTTTTCGTTTCCTGCAATGATAGAAGCAAGAGTACTTTTTCCGGCACCGTTTGGCCCCATAATCGCGTGGATTTCGCCTGCTTTCACTTCAAGGTTGATTCCTTTTAAGATTTCTTTATCACCTATAGAGGCGTGTAAATTTTTTATTGATAACATAATTAATTTGGAAATTTGGAAATTTGGAAATTAGATAATTAAAAAAGAATTCGTTAATTTTTAAAATATCTGTTTTCTAGTTTCACATTATTTTTGTTTTGATGTGATTATTATTTTATTTGCAATTCTTGATATGTTGTTTATTTGTTCTAATAATTCGTCTACATTTGGATAA
>CAMCDQ010000015.1 GCA_945873505.1 Chitinophaga pinensis | reverse complement strand
ATATTAATTCATTATCCAATTGATATTTATATTCAGAAATTAATTTTAATGCTTCGTCAAATTCTTTTGAAGTTATCATGATGTTTAATTCTAATTTAATATACTTAATTTGCAATTTATGAGTTGTAATAGTACACTAGTGGTCGACTTAAAATAAGTTGAAAACCAACTGGTTCGTAATGTGTTCATTTACATTGTTTTGATCTAATTTCATAAGTAATTTATTTACAGGCGTTTTGTTAAGCTGATAAATCAAAATTATTGGTTTATAGTTAGTTTTTTTGTTTTAAATTTTTAAATTCAAATAGTAGTCAATTTTTTAAAAAAAAAACAGCATACTTTAAAAAGTAAAATTATACTTGACATCACAAAAAAAAGGGTGCAAATTCATTTTTTTAGGGGCACGAAATCATTTTTTTTATTTTTATACAAGAACAGATAGTAATGCCTTGAAAATAGTAAGATAACGGCACGGATGTTTATGCTTTGATTAATTAAATTATTTTAAAAAATAAAAAATGGACAACTTTATTTTTCCTTCATATAAAAAGTAGGAGCATTGTCAAAACGTACCTTAAAATAACCTACTTGTTAGCAAACTAAACTTTTCGTCAAAAAGAGTAATATTTTTTTGTTTTCAGCATCAAAAAACTCCCGAAGATTTATCCGTCTTTTTGCAATTCGATTAAGTCTTACGTAATCAACATCAGCAGGGTCAAAAATATAATAATCAAAAAGTTCGTAATTGATACTATTCCTTGCATTGACATCGTGAATTTTTGCCTCGGAAATGAAAATAAATACAGGAATTTTTGTGTTAATATTAAAAAGTGTGTGGAGTTTAATTCCCGCTTTGGTTTTTTTAAAACGAGCCCATCAAAATACACTCCAACACAAATCAACAGTTTAAGAATCAAAAGCATATATCAAATCTTTCAAGCTATCTCGAGAAGATAATTGATCGATAATCATATATAAAAGTTGATTCCAACAAGTAAAATGTCTGACTTTTTTGTTTCCATCATACTTTTTTTCAAATCTATCAAAAACACGTTGTGGCAGAAATTCAACTAATTGAGAAAAGACATATTTTCCGTGATTCCTATTCGTATAGTTATTTACGAACATAATGAATTCATTTCAAATCGTCACGCTCTAAAATGAGACTTTTAATACAGGTTTACAATAATTTCAAAGAACTTATTTTAATTTATAGTGGACACTATGCTATTTTATCTAAAAGTTGAATTCATTGTATTCTAATGATACTTTATTTCAATCCTATTTAGCCCTAAATTAATTTCAGAATATAATTACATTCGATTAATCAAAAAAAAATAATAGATAGGCTTTTCCCGTTTTGTTAAAAGTTTTCCCGTTTATATTATTCACTGCCTACTCCGAACTGCTAGTAGGCGATGGTCGGGCTAAATAAAGCCAATCATAAGGATTATCAGACTATTTCCAAGTACAAAACCATTTTCATTTCTAATTGTTTTCGAATTTAGAATTGACATCCTTAATTAGTATTATGTAAAAAAAATTGATAATTATTTTAATAATTCTTATTTTTTTACCTATGTTATTACTAAATATTTAACAAAATTAGAAGACTTAATTTCATAAAGTGTGCTAAAAAAAGATCTAAGGTGTTTAAAAAATACATTATTTAGTGCTTCCCGACATTATTGATTGTTTTATGATCAATTTTATAATGGATTGTGGAGCTTTGTGGGAGAGTCAAAATCGGTAAAGCAAGCTGCAAATGCAAACTTTTTCAAAAAAAAGGAAGTAAATCCTTATAAAAATAATTACGCCCAATACCACAAAGACTTTAGGATGGCCTTAAGTGTAATTAGTTTTTATTGTTTTTTTATAGCAATACAGTCGACCCATTTTTTTTAAAAAAATTCGATAACAAGGAAATGTATTAATAAATAGAGTCTCGTTACTTGGATGGTTTAAAAATTGGTTTATTCTGTATTTTATGGCTCAAAATCTCAAAATTTTATTTTAATAACTATAGCCTAGAGATAAAAAGATCTGTGTTCTATTAAATAATTTAGCACCATAAGCGGTAAAAAAAACAAATCCAAGATGAAACTCGAATAATAATTAACAATAATTTATTATTATATATTATAAATTAGTTTTAATTTAAGAATAATATGTATATATTTGTTTATCAATTTTCTTTATTTTTTTTATTACAATTGTTAATTTATTTGTACAATTTTAAACCCTCAACAAAATGTATAATTATAAAAACAAATCATTTGTTATTTTTGTTATTATTTTAAATCTTACCTTTTTTGCTCCAATAAATGCGCAAAATGAAGTTTCAAAAATAGATAGCTTAAAACAAAAACTAAACTTAAAAAACGCAGACACTACTAGAATTAATAGCTATTTGGCTTTAGCTGGGATTTATGAAACAATTGATTTATCAGTTGGTTCAAAATATATGGATTCGGCCCGAGTATCGCTAAAAAAAATTAATTATAAGAAAGGTCTGTCTGTTTATTTAATCAAAAGAATAAGATTTCAATTTCTAAATTTAAACTATAAAAAAGCAATAATTTTATCAAAACAAGCTCAAAATTATTTTTTAAAAGAAAAAGATATAGAAAGATATTTGCTAGCCTGTCAGTACGAAGCTTATTCTTTAGCCCGAAATGGGCAAATCGATCAGGGTATAGCACTTCTTAATGCTACTGTATCTAAATATAATAAAACACCTTACCATAATTTAATAGGAAATTTGTATTTAGAATTAGGGCAACAGTATTTGCATCAAAGTTCGTTTGAGAAAAGTTTAGTAAATATAAAGTCTGCACTATTTCATCTTAATAAAACTGGAAATAAAGAAACCATTTTAGAAGCTTATAGACTTATTGAATATATTTATATGCAAGTTGGAGATTTAAAAAAAGCGCTAAGCATTGCTAAATATATTCAACAAAATAATACAAATCAAAACAACCGCGATCGTAGTACTGATTTAGTTACAATAGGTCAGATTTACTATAAAATGGGAGCATATAATAAAGCAGGGTTGCTACAGTTGAAGGCTTATAAATTATCACAAAAAATCAGCATTGATTTATCGATATCCATACTTTCTGAATTGACTACAACCTATATTTCATTAAAAAATTATGATGCAATCATTTTATTGAACACAAAAGAACTATCAAATTCCGAACATAATTTGTACAATATCTCTAGAATCTATTCAAACTTGACTAGAGCTTACATATGTAAAGAACAATATATTAATGCGAAAAAATATGTTGACAAATTATTAATGTTAATAAAAAAAGACAAAAATTTAGCTGAACAATCTGATTTGCTTAATTTATACGGCAACAAATCAACTATTGAAAGCGAATTGGGGAACTATAAAGAGGCATACAATTTCTTGTTTTTAAGTGATTCATTATACAGATATTTTATAAATGAAGAACAAAGTTTAAAAACTATTGAACAGTTAGCCATTTTTGATACAGAAAAGAAAGAAGCAAGAATTAAAAAAGATCGTGCTATAAAGCAAAATCAAGCATTAAAAATCCAAAGAAGTAGAGATGATATTAATAAATTAATTGCATTTTTACTGGTTGTGATGATTTTAACGATTATTTTAATTGTTTCATACATTAAATTAGATAAAATAAAAAAGGAACTTTTTAATAAAAATGTCATAATTTCAAATCAACAAATTATCACAGAAAATCTTAATGTTTCTATTAGTAAATCTCTTGAAGAGCGAGAAATCTTGCTCAAAGAAATTCACCACAGGGTAAAAAACAATTTACAAATTATTATGAGTTTGCTGAGTATTCAGGCCAAAGAAGGGGCCGAAATAAATGACATCAATTATTTTTTGGAAAAAAGCCAATCCCGAATTCTTTCTATATCGCTCGTTCATCAAAATCTTTATGAAAATGAAAATTTAGAAAAAATTGATTATAAATTATATCTGGAAGATATGTGCAAAAATTTTGATTCCGTTTTAAATATTTGGAATAAAGATATAAGATATATAATTAATGTAGATGCTGTTTTTTTAGACTTACAAACTGCGATTCCCCTCGGATTGATATTGAATGAATTAATATCAAATTCCTACAAGCATGCCTTTACAACTGAAATTGAGGGTGAGATTGAAATCTCTATTGTTAAAAATTTAGAAAAAAAATATATCTTATCATACAGTGATAACGGCATAGGTTTACCAACTGATAATAAAAAAACTCATAAATCACTTGGACTGGAACTAATACAACTATTGACAAAACAACTCCAAGGAAAACTCACTAAAGAAAATAGCAAAAAAGGATTGGCTTACCAAATCGTTTTTAATGAAATAATTTTATGAAGCTATGATTAATAAACCTACTATTTTAATTGTTGAGGATGAATTCCTAATTGCTAGAGATATTAGAAACATCCTTCTTGAAGAAGGCTACAATGTAATCGGCGAAGTAGATTCAGTAGAACAAGCTATAGAATTTATCAAAATTAAAAAACCTGATTTGGTTTTAATTGATATCCAACTCAAAAAAAATAAAGATGGTGTCGATTTAGGAATGTTTCTATTGGAAAGAGATGAAATACCCTACATCTATCTTACATCAAACTCAGAAAAATTTACTTTTACTAGAGCAAGTGCTTCAAGACCTCATGGTTTTATAATTAAACCTTTTAGAAGCGAAGACCTCAAAACTAACGTGGCTATAGTATTGAATAATTTCCACCATAAAAAAATTGATGTCTTACGAACAGATAGTGTTCTTGACGATGAAGTTCCTTTTATTCTGAAACAAACCATTAACTACATCAATAATAATATTACCGAAAAATTTGAAATAAAACAATTAGCACAAATGACAAAATGGAAATCGCAACACTTTCAGCGATTATTCACAAAATACTTGGGTATAACGCCATATCAATATATCTTGATTAAAAAAATAGAAATGGCAAAAGCACTTTTGGTGGAAAGCGATATTCAAACAAGACAAATTTCTTTTGAAATAGGGTTTGCCAGCCATAGTAATTTTTGTGCTAATTTTAAAAAATTGACTGATAAAACACCTCAAGAATATAGAAAAATTAACAAAGTGAAAATATATCGAAATCTGTAAATCGTCAGCAAAAAGTGCACTGATTTAGTCAAAAACTAAGATAGTGTTTTCAAAAATTATTAATTTTTAACTAAATACTCATAGGAAAAGGCCACTTTAGTTTGAAGATATACAGTTCTGACCCTAGAAATGAACAATTTAAAAATAAGTTCTATGATTTACACGATGTTCTTTTAGATTATTACTATTGTGGTGAAAAGTGTGGAAAACTCGATTATACCAAACAAAAAGAAATAACTGATTACGCAGTAAAGAAATTAAAATCACATAAAGGATTGTATAAACTTGTTAATAGTGGAGAAATAGATTGTTGGTAAATTTAATAACATATTCTTTTATAAAATCAATCCCCTTTTATGGGGATTTTTTTGTCTGTATTTTATTGAAAAAGGATATCAAATCATAAATATTCCTTACTCCAATTCCTTACTCCAAAGGACATTAAATAGAGTGACTTTTAATAAAAAACCCCTTAATACCTGAATATTAAGGGGTTAAGATGTAGCGAGAGAGAGATTTGAACTCTCGACCTCAGGGTTATGAATCCTGCGCTCTAACCGACTGAGCTACCTCGCCATTTTGAGGTTATTGGCATCCTTGAATGCGGGTGCAAATATAAAACATAAATCAGATGTTGCAAATATAAATCAAAGAAAAAAAAATATATTTTAAAATGCTTTTTTATTAATTATTTAATCTATATATTTCCAAAAAATTACAGGTACTAATGGACACAAAAGTTAAATACGAATTAGAATTTCCCCTAAACTCTTCCCCGCAATTATTATTTCAATATATTTCTACACCATCGGGACTTTCTGAATGGTTTGCTGATAACGTCAACTCTCGTGGTGAATTCTTCACGTTCATTTGGGATGGTTCCGAAGAAAAGGCAAGATTATCTTCAAAGAAAACAGACGAAAAAGTAAAATTCCGCTGGATAGATGAAGACAATAATGATACCGATTTTTATTTTGAGCTTCGAATTCAGGAGGACGAAATTACTAAAGACGTTTCCTTAGTAGTTACTGATTATGCTGTTGAAGAAGATATGGATGAGGTAAAATTACTATGGGAAAGTCAAATTTCAGACCTAAAACATGTTATAGGTTCTGTTTAGATTTTCGTAATTTAGACTTATATTTGTCATGCTTTAGGCGTGACTTTTTTTTATATGATAAACTTTAACGGGAATACTACTTCATCAGACTCTAATTTATTAGTTAATAATCGTGCTTTTCTATATGGCGACGGCGTTTTTGAAACCTTAAAAATAATTGACAACAAAATTCTTTTTCTCGAAGATCATTATTTTAGATTAATGGCTTCCATGCGCGTAGTTCGAATGGAAATTCCTATGAATTTTACTATGGAATATTTTGAAGAACAAGTACTTTCTTTGTCTAAAACCAATGGTTTCGGGGCTTCTGCAAGAGCCAGAATTACGGTTTTTAGAAATGATGGCGGCTATTATTTACCAAAGCAGAGGTCGGTTTCGTTTTTAATAAACTGCGTTGCTTTAGAAAACACGGTCTATTCAAATGAGAAAATGCCTTATGAAGTGGATTTATTTAAAGATTTTTATGTCACCAAGCAGTTGCTTTCGTCTATAAAAACGACCAATAAAATCATCAATATAACAGGAAGTATTTTTGCGGAGGAAAACGGACTTGATAATTGCCTGATTCTAAATGATGATAAAAATGTAATTGAAGCCTTGAATGGCAATTTATTTATGGTTTTTGAAGGTAAATTGACTACACCGCCACTTTCAGAAGGTTGTTTGAACGGAGTAATGCGAAAGCAAATTATAGCCCTAGCTTTAAAAATGGAAGGGTTAGAAGTTATTGAAGAACCCATTTCGCCTTTTGATCTTCAAAAAGCTGACGAATTATTTATTACCAATGTTATAAAAGGGATTCAATCAATAACCAAATACCGCAAAAAGGAATTTGGAAATGCCGTTGCCAATGAATTAGTAAAGCGATTGAACGCTCAAATTAGATTGGGTTAATTCCAATTAAAGTAATGATTTTTCAATTAGTACTTCTAGATAATTTTCCTTTTTTAATTTTTTCTGAAATCACTGTATTTTAGTTTATTTAAATTTAAAATCAAATGTCAGTTATTCCAAAATAATCGATTATCGTAAAAAAAAAGCCACGCAATGCGTGGCTTTAATTTATATTGGTAAATTATTAGTTTACAGCTGATTCTAAATCTGCTCCAGCTTTAAATTTAACAACTTTTTTAGCAGCAATTTTAATAGTTGCTCCTGTTTGAGGGTTTCTACCATCTCTTGCAGCTCTAGCTGTTACAGACCAAGATCCGAAACCTACTAAAGATACTCTTCCACCTTTTTTCAAAGTACCACTTACATTTCCTAAAAATGATTCTAAAGCTGATTTTGCAGCTGCTTTAGTAATTCCTGCGTCAGCAGCGATAGCGTCAATTAATTCTGATTTGTTCATAATAATAGTTTATTAAATGTTAGTTAAAATTTCAATACTTAAACAAAATTAGTAGGATTTCACTATCACACAAGACTTTTTGAAATTATTTAGTGGTTTTGTTGATAACTTAATACATTTGTTGATAAACCTTATGGTTTTTATGTATTATTCTATTTAAATCAATGTTTTAGCACCCTAACAAACCACTGCTTTTTCAGAAAATGACATCCCATTTAAAAATTCTGTTATGGTCATTTTTTTCTTTCCAGGGAATTGTAAACTCAAAATTTGAATAAAGCCATTGCTTACCGCTATTTTCAATTCTTTCTTGGTTGCAATTATTTTTCCAATATTTTCTATGTGTTCTTCTATAATTATTTTTGACTCATATATTTTGACATTCCATTCTTGGTCATTGTCTTTAAAATGACACCATGCAGAAGGATAAGGAGATAATCCCCGGATGAGGTTGTGAATTTCCTTAGCCGATTTTAACCAATCAATCTTGCAATTGTCTTTGTCTAATTTGTAGGCTGTTTTTATTTCTTCATTATTTTCTTGAATTTTTGGATTTACATTTCCAGCTTCAATTAATTTTAAAGTTTCTAAAACAGTTTCACTTCCCAGTAACATTAATCGGTCATGCAATTGTCCTGCATTTTCTTCTTCATCGATATCAATTTCTGAACTTAAAATCATCGCGCCTGTATCAATTTTATCATCTATATAAAAGGTAGTAACGCCAGTTTTAGTTTCTCCATTAATAATTGCCCAATTGATAGGTGCTGCGCCACGATAATTTGGAAGCAAGGAGGCATGCAAATTAAATGTGCCGTATTTTGGCATTTCCCAAACTACTTTTGGCAACATTCTAAAAGCAACAATAATTTGTAAATTGGCATTCAAAGCTTTCAATTCCGATAAAAAACCCTCATCTTTGAGATTAGTAGGTTGCAAAAGCGTCAAATTATTTTCTAATGCATATTCTTTAACCCCCGAATATTTTATTTTTTGACCACGACCCGCAGGTTTGTCGGTCGCTGTAATAACGCCAACAATTTCGTAATTGTTCTTTATAATAGTATCCAAAATGCCAACAGCAAATTCTGGTGTTCCCATAAAAACGATGCGTAATTTTTCCATTATGGTTTTAAAGTGTATTTATTGTTGGGTTTTATAAGAATGCGATCACTTTCTAATAAGTTTTGCAATGCAAATATAATTGCATCTGTCGACTTTTTAGTATGAATTTGAATTTCTCTTGAATTTAATGGTGCAACTTTCAATAATGAAAAAATGATTTCTCGAAAGTCTTCCGTCTCAACTTCTGGTTCTTTCTGCCCAATGCAATAGGAACAAATACCACAATTTTCTTCCGATTTCTCTCCAAAATAATTCAATATCAATTTGCTTTTGCAATTTTCAGTATCTTTTACAAATTCCAAAACCGATTTCAATTGCTCCTTTTTTAAATTGTTTTGTAGTTCTAAATATTTTGAAATACCATTAATTGTTCGTTCATCTTCTCTAATCACATTGAAAATCAATCGGGTATCATTGCTTTTTGCATGGTATTTTACAATTCCTTTTTCCATTAATTGATGCAAAAGTGCATTTACGGCAGTTTCATCTGTTTCCGATTTTTTTGCAATCAATCCCATATTTATAGCTGCAGGAACTTCATGAATTCCAGGATAGGAACGCAGCAAAGCCAATAATATTGGTTCGTCTTTTGTATTCAAGCTCATATACCGAAGCACTTCTTTAGAAGGAATAATAAATTGAACCGTCACTTTTTCTGAGAATTCTTGCGACAACGTAATTATTCCTTGACGGTCTAAAAACTGCATTGCATTATAGGTTTTCAAAATCGGAAACTCATATTTTCCACAAAACTGATTCAAATTAAAGGAAAACTGCTCTTCAATTTCTTCGCCATAGGCAATTTGGAAATAATTACACAACTTTACATACATGGTATTTAGGAATTTTTTATCGGGCAAAACAGCAATAAACTGACTTTCAGCATTCGATTTATCGGAAGGACTTGTTAGCAAAACGGCATAAGCCTTTTCTTCATTTCTTCCTGCACGACCCGCTTCCTGATAATAATTTTCTATATTTTCGGGCAACTGAATGTGGATTACAGTTTTTACATTTGCCTTATCAATTCCCATTCCAAACGCATTAGTAGCCACAATCACTTGCGCTTCTTCCGACATCCAAAGCTGCATATTTTTGTCTTTTTCCTTTGCCGATAATCCCCCGTGATAATACGTAGATTTGAATCCCAACGCCTGCAATTGCGACGAAACATCCAAACACGATTTTCTGTTTCGCACATATATAATAGAAGGTTCTGGATTTTTCTTCAATATTTGTTCCATCCGAAACAATTTATCTTCGGCTTCAATCACAAAATAGGCGATATTCTCTCTGTTAAATGATTTCTGAAATATTGCCGTTTTTTCCAATCCCAATTGCAAAATCACATCTTCCTGAACTCTTTTTGTTGCCGAAGCACTCAATGCTATAAAAGGAACTTTTGGAAAATCAGTTTTTAAATTGGAAATTTTCAAATACGAAGGTCTAAAATCATGTCCCCATTGCGACACACAATGCGCTTCGTCAATTGCAATAATAGATATGGGTAATTGCTTAATTCGTTCTAAAATCCACTCGGTTTGCAAACGTTCAGGCGATAAGTATAAAAATTTATAATTCCCATATTGACAGTTGTCTAAAAGTGTTACCAATTCGTCCGATTTTATACCGCCAGTTAATGCAATTGCTTTGATGTCAAGTTTTTGCAAGTTCTGAACTTGGTCTTTCATCAACGCAACCAAAGGCGAAATCACCAAACAAATTCCATCCTTCATCAAAGCTGGTACCTGAAAACATATCGATTTTCCTCCTCCAGTTGGCAACAAAGCAAACGTATCTTGACCACTCAAAACAGAGTCAATAATCTCTTTTTGAAGCGATCTAAACTGATCGTGTTTCCAGTATTTTTGAAGAATTTTTAACGGTTTTGGCATATATCGTTGCTTAAATTTTCAGATATTTCAAGAAAACCTTAACTAAATTTGCCCTAAGATAAAAAGAATTCTGTTATCTAAGGTATCTTTTGGTACTTCAATTAATTCGTAGCCATAATTCTGATACGTTTCCGTTAAGTGATTGTAAATCAATTTTGCCTGTTCGTAATTCTCATAACGAGCGTCATCACTCACATAAATTTCTTCCCAAGGCGGTAGAATAAATATTTTTGTGTAGGTATTTTCACGACAAGCAGCATCAAAAAAAGAAGGATAACTGTCGCCAATATAATTCATATAAGCCAAAACATCAGGAATTCCTCGGTCTAAAAATACAATTTCATGAGGCTCATTTTGCGCATTCAAAAACTGTTTTTTGCGTCCTTCCAAAAGTAGTTCACTAAAAAGCAACGGATTTTCAAGAAACAATTGCTCAATTCCTTGCTTCTTCGCTTCCATCGTCACTTCCCGTGAAATCTCGGGATAACAGCAATATCCACGCTCTAAAAGCCCATCAATAATTGTTGTTTTCCCCGTTCCAGGCCCGCCAATAATAACTATAATTTCCTTTTGCACTTTTTGGATATAAAGTGTAAATTTACTTAAAGTAATCGGTATTTAAAAAGATTATTTCTCTTTTGGAGCGAATTGTTCCCGCATTTTCAGCAATTGCAATTCCTGCTGTCTATTTCAATCTCCCAATTGTTCCGTTCCTCCACAATTGCGAGGATTTCCATTTCCATCAGGGCTAAAAATCATTCTTTTGTATTTTTGTAAATTTCAAAAACACAATCAAACTTTATAATTCACAAATTTTACCTTATATTTGCTATAATTTATTTTAGAATGGACAAGGATACCAAGGATTTTTATGAAAGATTGACAACAGAATTGAACAATAGCAATACTTGGCCAGCCGAATATTTGTTTAAATTTATCGTTCCAACTCACCAAGAAAAAATAGAAAAAGTAGAGAATGCATTCAACAGTATGGGTGCTGTAATTGAAACCAAACATTCAAAAACAGGCAAATATACCAGCATCTCAATTGACGTTCAAATGCCAAATGCACAAAAAATAATAGACAAATACCTTGAACTTTCAACAATAAAAGGTATAATTTCCCTATAAATTATGGTTACAAAATATCAAAAAGAAGTAGCAAACGATGTGGTCTTTAATTTAGAATACAATTCAGAAAGAGAGCATCTCATCATTCCAGAATACGGTCGTCATTTGCAAAAATTGATTGAGCAAGCAACTGCTATTGAAGACCCAATCGAGCGCAACAAAGCCGCTAAATATATCATTCAAGTTATGGGAAGTTTAAACCCACACCTTCGTGATGTATTGGATTTTCAACACAAACTATGGGACCAACTTTTCATTATGTCCGACTTTAAATTGGATGTAAATTCGCCTTATCCAGTTCCTACTCGCGAAGTTTTACAATTGAAACCTGACGTTTTAAATTACCCACAAAACTATCCAAAATATCGTTTTTATGGCAATAACATCAAATATATGATTGATGTAGCCAACAAATGGGAAGATGGCGAAATGAAATTGGCATTGATTAAAGTTATTGCCAATCACATGAAAAAATCGTATTTAAGTTGGAATAAAGATACCGTAAAAGACGACGTGATTTTTGAACATTTATATGAACTTTCAGGCGGAAAAATTAATATGCTTCAAAGCACAGAAGCGCTTTTGAATACCTCAGATTTAATGAGAACAAATAAGCGTATTTCTAATAAAATCAATCCTTCGGGACCGTTAATTAAGCCAAAAATCACCAAAACAGGAAAGCCAAACAATCCAATTCACAAAAATCAATCAAGAAAACCTTTGTAAAAAATTCAAAATTTATAATATTATTTTATGGGAACATTTAAAATTGAAGGTGGCATTCGTCTAAAAGGGGAAATCAACCCACAAGGAGCAAAAAACGAAGCATTGCAAATTTTGTGTGCGGTACTTTTAACTTCAGAAAAAGTTACTATCAACAATATTCCAGACATCATTGATGTCAATAAATTAATTACTTTATTAGGTAATTTAGGAGTTAAAATTCAAAGAAATTCTTCAAGTTCTGTAACTTTTCAGGCAGACGAAGTTAATATTGGTTACCTAGAAACTGAAGCTTTCAAAAAAGAAGGTGGCTCTTTAAGAGGTTCTATAATGATTGTTGGACCACTTTTGGCTCGTTTCGGAAAAGGATATATTCCAAAACCAGGTGGCGACAAAATTGGACGTAGAAGATTGGACACGCATTTTGAAGGTTTTATAAATCTTGGAGCAAAATTTCGTTACAATAGAGAAGACCATTTTTATGGTGTAGAAGCTGTTGATGGATTGGTTGGTGCCGATATGTTATTGGACGAGGCATCAGTTACAGGAACTGCAAATATTGTTATGGCAGCTGTTTTAGCCAAAGGGAAAACTTCTGTTTACAACGCTGCTTGCGAACCGTATTTACAACAATTATGTAAAATGTTGAATTCAATGGGTGCTAAAATAGCTGGAGTAGGATCCAATTTATTGACCATTGAAGGAGTTCAAAATTTGGGTGGGTGCGAACACAGAATCCTTCCAGATATGATTGAAATTGGTTCTTGGATTGGGCTTGCCGCAATGACTAGAAGTGAAATTACAATCAAAAATGTAAGTTGGGAAAACTTAGGTGTTATCCCAAATACTTTTAGAAAATTAGGAATTACCCTTGAAAAAAGAGGCGACGACATTTATATTCCAGCTCATACTAACGGTTATGAAATAAAAACCGATATCGATGGCTCTATTCTAACTATTGCTGATGCACCTTGGCCAGGTTTTACCCCCGATTTATTAAGCATTGTTTTGGTAGTTGCCACACAAGCAAAAGGCGATGTGTTAATTCACCAAAAAATGTTTGAAAGCCGTTTATTCTTCGTTGATAAATTGATAGATATGGGTGCCAAGATTATGTTATGTGATCCCCACAGAGCAGTAGTTATGGGACATAATTTCGAATCACAATTGAAAGCTACTACAATGTCATCACCAGATATTCGCGCTGGAATTTCATTATTGATTGCGGCACTTTCTGCAAAAGGAACGAGCACAATTCAAAATATCGAACAAATTGATAGAGGTTACGAAAGAATTGACCAAAGATTAAGAGCAATTGGCGCAAATATTATTCGGGAATAACCCAAAATTTAGATAATACCTACAATTCACAATGAACACAAGCGAACAAACAGCTTTGAAAGCAACGTACTTTAGTATTGTTGGGAATACCTGTTTGGCATTTATCAAAGGAATTGCGGGTGTTTTTGGAAATTCATATGCTTTAATTGCCGATGCAATAGAATCGACAACAGATATTTTTTCTTCCTTTTTAGTATTATTTGGAATCAAATATTCTAACAGACCTGCAGATGCCAACCATCCTTATGGTCACGGGCGCGCGGAACCATTGGTAACGTTTTTAGTGGTTGGTTTTTTGATTACTTCGGCAACAATTATTGCTTATGAAAGCATCAGTAATATTGGAATGCCACACGAATTGCCAAAATCGTGGACATTAATCGTTTTGGGTGCAATTATTATTTGGAAAGAATTTTCGTTTCGATTGGTTTTGAAACGGGGAATGCAAACAAATAGTTCGTCACTAAAAGCAGATGCTTGGCACCATAGAAGTGATGCAATTACTTCAGTAGCCGCTTTTATTGGAATTTCAATTGCAATATTTCTTGGAAAAGGATACGAATCTGCCGATGATTGGGCAGCGCTTTTCGCATCTGGGTTCATACTTTATAATAGTTACCTCATTTTTCGACCTGCTTTGGGCGAAATTATGGACGAACATTTATATGATGATTTAGTTGCTGAAATAAGAACTATTTCTTTAAATGTTAATGGGATTATTGAAACCGAAAAATGCTTTATTCGCAAGTCTGGAATGAAATACCACGTAGATTTACACGCTGTTGTTGACGCTACAATTTCAGTGAAAGAAGGGCACGATTTAGCCCATTTATTAAAAGATACCTTGCAGGAAAAGATATTTGAATTAGGTCACGTTTTGATTCACATTGAACCAAGCGAGCAAGAAAATAAATAAAAAACGGGTAAGAATTACTTCTTACCTGTTTTTTAATTTTAATGCTATTTAGTCTAAAGCATTTAATATTTTCAATCCAAAAACCACTCCATCTCCCTGATAACCATTTTGATACGAACGAACATAATCAAATCGGAACAGTTTGAATTTTCCAAAACCTAAATTATCAAGTCCAATGCTAATTTCAGAATAGGGTTTTCTATCTGGAATGGCAAGATTGTGAAATCCTAAAATCAAAGTTGATTTTAATTTGTTCAATAAGGGAATTTTATTCATAATAAATCCTTTGTCGTTGTGTTCTAAATGCGCTTCAAAATAACTATCATTAGTACTATTGGAATAATAAGGAAGCAAATTAAACACATTCAAATAACGGTCTGTTCCACCAATATGGGTTTGGTTTCCATTAAAATGCTTGAAATCCATAAAGGCAATGTTTTCGGCATTGAAGAATTTCCCAACTTTTAAATTCATGGCAAGATTTCCTTTGTTTCCAACATTTATATCATAAAACAAACGCGTATTTACGTGGTCAAATTCGTATTTTTTCTCGCTTCCTGCAACTGCTTTTTCATAAGCAAAGAAAAGTGTTGGGTATTTTTGATTTCTAATGTTGAAACGTCCATCAGGGCGTGAAAAGTATTTATTCCCAAAATTTATTCTAGCATTCAACCCTATTTTTACTAAATGATGCGCTTCAAATCCTGAATTTACAAAATCATTTGGGTCTAACGGATTATTCGAAGAGTAGGAATCATCACTTTTTGCAATTGCAAAATCGGTTGTGTTCAATAATGGTTTTCGTTGTTCATAGGCTATTTTTCCGCTTAAATTCAATCCATTTGCTACATCTTTACCATAATTAATTTGAGCAAATTCTAAATTATATAATTTCATAAAATTATTTTTAAAGAACAATGAACTCGTACTATTTATAAAAGGACTAATAGGCTGATTATCATTAAACTGATTGACTTTAGTTCCTCCAGAAATATTCAAATAGGCATAATCCTGATTGTTGAAACGGTGGTTGTATTTTCCAGTTATTCGCAATCGAGTATCTGAAAAACCATAATTTACAGTTGTACTTATTTCGGTATTTCTGCCTTTTTCTCTATCTCTTTTTCTGAAATTAAATCCAGAAGAAATACTGTAACCTTGAACGGTGTTGAAACTTAGTGAACTCAAATCAAGCAATCCAACATAATTGAAATTTGTTTTTTTGGAACTGTTTTTATAATTATAACCTGATAAAATAGCTACAATTTTAAATTTATTATATTTTTTGTCAATAGAATCCAAATAGGTTTTGGAATTTCTAACAATATAAATACTGTCTTTTTTGATATAATCAGTGTTTTCCTCAGCAGTCAATGGAATGGGTCTGTTTTTATTCCAATAGATAGAATCTTTTTTGTTGGCATTTTCCTCAAAACTCAAAATTTCATTAGTAAAAGTTTTCTTTTCAAAGGAATCTGGAAACTCATAATTGCTAAAAACATAATTGAATTTACCATTGAATTTAATCCCAAAAAACCCAGCATTGAAAGCCAAACTTTGTGAATTTTTTGCCCAAATTTTGTTTTTTGAATTGTAGTTGTAATTTTGTTTTAACGTCATAGTATCTACAAATTCATTCTTCATTCGGTATCCTTTAATGTCTAAATCCAATGCGTAAATCGCCCAACTATCATCAACAATATAGATGTATCCTTCAAAAACAGGCTCTTTATCTCGTTTGGGAATGACTTTAATTTTGCAAATTTGCTGGTTGTTTTCATCAAAAAAAGTCCCTTCTAACTTGAATTTATAATAATTGAAGGCGTTGTTTGCGATTGGCGAAATCAAGCTAATATCGAAATCTAAAGTATTGTTGTAAAAATCATAAGTAGCTGATTCTGCTGTGTTATAACTAAAACCATTATTGTTTCCGCTAATTTTTGATGCGATAATTTTCTCTTTTAGGTTATTTGGCTTTTCATAAGATATTTTAGAAACCGTTTCGGATAAATACATAATTCCACTACCTGTTGAGTCAATATTAGCGCCCATTTGTTCACCAAGATCTATTTTTTGACCCATAATTTTTTTAGGCAAATCTTTCACTTTGAAAATCCCACGTGAATAAAAATCGGCTTTAAATTTTGCAGTTTTATCGGAGTTTTCTTTTTTACTGGCAATGGCACTTCGGATTATCGCATTGGCAGGATTGTCTTTTGGATTGATTACAACTTCATTCAAGGTGTAACTTTCTTCGTTTAATTTTACATCTAATATATAAGGTAGCTTTTCGACCGAAATTGAAATTTTTTTGGTTTTAAATCCTAAATATTGAAATACGATAGTTTGCATTCCAGTAGTTTTAATATTCAATTCATATTTTCCGTTATCATTGGAAGTAGTTCCATTGTAGGTATTCGCAGAAAAAATAGTTACGAAGGGTAGGGGATTTCCTTTTTCATCGGAAACGGTACCTTTAATTTGAGCAAAAGCAGAGAAAGAGGCTAATAATAGGAGTAAGAATAATTTTTTCATAGTAGGTATAGGTTTATATAGTAACGACGAATGGATGATATAATTGTTACAGTTTTTTTCTCACAGAAATTCCTAACTTCTATAAACTATAAAAAGGACTGCAAAGCCAAATCATAACTCTTCATTCCAAAACCTATAATTACACCTTTTGCATTTGGAGAAATATACGATTGATGGCGAAAAGTTTCGCGAGAAAAAGTATTTGAGATATGAACTTCTATAATAGGAGTTGAAATTGCTTTTACTGCATCGCCAATTCCAATCGAAGTATGGGTATATGCAGCAGCGTTTAAAACAATACCATCATAAGAAAAACCAACTTCTTGAATTTTAGAAATCAATTCTCCTTCTATATTACTTTGAAAATAGGTAAGCTCTATTTGTGGGAATTTAGCTTTTAACCCGTCAAAATAAGAATCAAATGTGTGATTTCCATATATTTCTGGCTCTCTTTTTCCTAAAAGATTAAGATTTGGTCCGTTGATAATGATGATTTTCATAGTAATTTTTTAGTAAAAATAAGGATTATTAAAGAAAATAAGATGTTTGTATTACTTTTTTTAATTAATTCATGATTTTTGAATGAATTCGTATAATGTCTAAATCATTGACTTGTTAACTTGTTTTCAACATTTAAATCACCAATATTATCTTTAAGTTATTGAATTGTTAATAAAGTTGTTAATAAGTGAATTTTAATAAGAAGATCTATTTTAACATAAATTTATAATTTTACTATTATTAATTTTAACAAAAACAAAAATGAAAAAAATTATTTTAACCGCTGCGGCAGTATTGGCTATTAGCTTTGCTAATGCACAAGACAAAAAAGATTCTGGTTTTGGATTTGTAAAAGGGGATTTCCTTTTGGGAGGTAATGTGACATCCGTTACTAACGGACAAACTGTTATAGCTCCAACACTTAGTTATTTTATTTCTGATAAAGTTGCTTTAGAAGCTGGTATTACGTCTAGATCTGGAGGAACAGCAGCTTCGTCTACTGATTTTTCAGTAGGCATGAAATATCAAATGATGAAATTAGGTGAAAGATTCAATGTTTTCACTGGGGCTGGTTTAAATATCGGTGATGCAATGACTTCATTTGGTGCAGGTGTTCACTTAAACTATTCTTTAACGCAACATCTATCAGTTGGATGGCATTTAGGAGATTTAATTACTTACAGTAAACCTAAAACTGGAGACGCTACTACTACAATTGACTTGAATGATTATTCTAATTTCTTAAACAGAAATAATTTTAGTTTAATTTACAAATTTTAATTAGTAGAATTAAATTAATTAAACCACGTCATTGGCGTGGTTTTTTTATGCAAATAGTTTTCCTTTGTATTCATGAATTGGAAGTCTTATATAAAAAGTTATCAATCGTATTTGCGAATTGAAAGGGGTTTGTCTAAAAACACAATAGACAATTACACCTTTGATATTGAGCGTTTGTGTCTTTTTTTAGATGAAAATTCAATTTCGGTTTCTCCAATAAACATTAACGAAGAAACAATACAGCTTTTTATTTACAGTGTTGCAAAAGAAGTAAATGCCCGTTCTCAAGCCAGAATTATTTCAGGTTTAAAAAGTTTTTTCACATACATGTTATTTGAAGATTACAGAACCGACAATCCATTAGAATTAATAGAAACCCCCAGAATAGGTAGGAAACTACCAGATACTTTGTCAATAATTGATATAGACCGATTGATTGCGGCAATCGATTTGAGTTCCAATGAAGGCGAACGCAATCGTGCCATTTTAGAAACACTTTACGGATGTGGACTTCGTGTTTCGGAATTGGTTTCCTTGAAAATCTCGGATTTGTTTTTTGACGAGGGTTTCATAAAAATTACAGGAAAAGGAAATAAACAACGCTTTGTTCCGATTGGATTTTTTACCCAGAACTACATTGAAATATATAAAAATTCAGTTCGAACTCATGTCAATATTCAAAAAGGGCACGAAGACACCTTGTTTTTAAATAGGAGAGGACGTCAATTGACTCGGGCAATGATTTTAACAATTATTAAAGATTTGGCAGTGAAAATTGATTTGAATAAAATTATAAGTCCACATACCTTTCGACATTCTTTTGCTACCCATTTATTAGAAAATGGTGCTGATTTGCGCTCCATTCAATTGATGTTGGGTCACGAATCCATTACCACTACAGAAATATACGTACATCTTGATAGAAAACATTTATCAGAAATAATGAATTCATTTCACCCAAGAAAATAGATTTAGGAACTAGTATTTAAGATTTTGATAAAAAAAAGACTTGCCAATTAGCAAGTCTTATATTTTTCAACTCCATCAATTCCTTCCCTATGGGAAGGCTAGGATGGGATTTTATTTCGCTATGTTTACCGCTCTTGTTTCTCTAATTACAGTAACTTTTACTTGACCAGGATAGGTCATTTCAGTTTGAATTTTTTGGGAAATCTCGAATGATAAGGTGGCTGCATTGTCATCAGAAACTTTTTCGCTTTCTACAATAACACGTAATTCTCTACCAGCTTGGATTGCATAGGCGTTTTTAACACCATTGAATCCGTAGGCAACTTCTTCTAAGTCTTTCAATCGTTGAATGTAAGAATCCAAAACTTGTCGTCTTGCTCCAGGTCTTGCTCCAGAAATAGCATCACAAACTTGGATAATTGGCGATAACAATGATTTCATTTCGATTTCGTCGTGATGCGCTCCAATTGCGTTGCAAACTTCTTCTTTTTCACCGTATTTTTCCGCCCATTGCATTCCTAATAATGCGTGTGGCAAATCGCTTTCTGCATCTGGAACCTTTCCAATATCGTGTAATAATCCGGCTCTTTTGGCCAATTTTACGTTCAATCCTAATTCGGCTGCCATAATTCCACAAAGTTTGGAAACTTCACGGGAGTGTTGCAATAAATTTTGTCCATATGACGAACGGTATTTCATTCTACCCACAACTTTTATTAACTCCGGGTGTAATCCGTGAATGCCTAAATCGATTACAGTTCGTTTTCCAACTTCTATAATTTCATCGTCAATTTGTTTGGCAGTTTTAGCTACAACTTCTTCAATTCTTGCTGGGTGAATTCTTCCATCAGTTACTAATTTATGAAGTGCTAAACGAGCAATTTCTCTTCTTACAGGGTCGAAACAAGATAAAATGATTGCTTCTGGCGTATCGTCAACAATGATTTCAACTCCAGTTGCAGCTTCTAAAGCTCTAATATTTCTACCTTCACGACCAATAATTCTACCTTTTACATCGTCAGATTCAATGTTGAAAACGGAAACGCAATTTTCTACAGCTTCCTCTGTTCCAACACGTTGAATGGTATTAATAATGATTTTCTTAGCTTCTTGTTGCGCTGTTAATTTTGCTTCTTCAATAGTGTCTTGAATGTGAGACATTGCTTTGGTCTTGGCTTCGGCTTTCAAACCTTCAATCAATTGGTCTCTTGCTTCATCCGCTGACAAACCTGAAATTACTTCCAATTGGTTCAATTGGCTCTTGTGCATTTTTTCAACTTCTTGTTGTTTTTTGTCAAGAACTTCAACTTTTGAAGTATATTCTACTGTTTTAGCTTCAAAATCGTCGTTAATTTTTTTGGCTTTTGCCAATTCGTTAGAGATTAGAGATTCTTTATCACGAACTCTTTTTTCTACTTCTGCTACTTTTCTATCACGAGCAAGAATTACTTCTTCGTGTTCTGATTTTAGCTCAATAAATTTCTCTTTTGCTTGAAGAATTTTGTCTTTTTTGATGTTTTCTCCCTCAAGGTTTGCGTCTTTTAAAATAGATGCGGCTTCTTTTTTAGCATTGTGTACTAAACTCGAAACATTGCTTTTTTCCATCATTTTTGAAACGATAAAACCACCTGCAATTCCAGCTATACCTGAAATAATTATAATTAATGTACTGTCCATGTTTGTTAAAATTTATATATAAAAAAAGCCTACATTAGATTGCTTGAATAAACTCGGAAATACAAGTTTTGAGCTAACTCGTTGTTCAAGCTTTCACGCAGGGCGTGACGTGCTATAGTAACGATGATTTGCTCATTCTAAATTGTTAGTGTTGAGTTTACCAAATTGAACTAATGTAGGCAGTATCTTAGTTATTGAAAAGAACGTGTTTATTTGTCGAGGTATTTTGCTAATAAATCATTAATTTTTTTCAGTCTTTCGTTAGTTTCTTCATTATCGATTGACTTGTCAATTTGCTTTTGCTCTAATTGAGAGGCAAATTGTAAGGCACACATGGCCAAAACATCTTGCTTATCACGAACCGCATAATTTTCTTCAAATTGCTTAATCATAACATCAATCTTCTTGGAAGCACTTCTCAATCCTTCCTCCTGAGACATGTCTACCGTTAATGGATAAACTCTGTCTGCAATTGATAATTTAATTTTAAGCTTTTCATCCATAATTTTTACTAATCAGATAACTGAGCAATACAGTAATCAATTTCACGAATTAATGAATTTATTTTTAGCTTTGTATCTCTTTTATTTTCGTCACTGCCAAGTAATGAATTCGCCATTTTAAGTGAATTATATTGTGTTTTTAACACTTCAATCGCATCAGATTGTTTTTTTATAATTGTTGCAGACTCGCTTAATTCTCCCTTCAAAATATGAGTATCTTTCTCTAAAGTATCTATTTTACTAAAGAGCTTTTCTATACTACTTTCAAGAGTATCAACTATTTCTACAATTTCACTCATTATGAAACTTAATCATTTCTTAATTTACAAAGTTAGTATTCCTATTTAATTAAAGTGCTTTTTTCTAAAAAATTTTACTTCTATTGGAATAAAATTTTATAATATTTTGAAATTTAGGTGCTTATCGCTCTAAATTATTTGAACTTTTATTCTTTTTTTGTGTAAATTAGCAGAAACCTTTAAAATGAAAATTTCTTTTTTTTTAGTATTAGTATACGCCTCTGTTTTTTCTCAAAATCAGTATCCAAAAGATTATTTTGGAGTACCATTAGATGTGCCAACTCAGCTATCAGGTAATTTTGGTGAATTAAGACCAAATCACTTCCATGCAGGCTTTGATTATAAAACTCAAAAAAAGGAAGGTTTGAACGTTTTTGCTTCGGCAGAAGGTTATGTTTCAAGAATTAAAATATCTACTTTTGGATACGGAAAAGCAATTTATATAACACATCCAAATGGTTATACTACAGTTTATGGACATTTGAAATCTTTGAATCCTGCAATTGAAACCTATTTAAAAACCAACCAATATAAAGAGAAATCCTATGAAATTGATTTATACTTGAAACCAAATCAATTGCCAATTAAAAAAGGCGAAATAATTGCGTTATCTGGAAATACTGGTGGTTCAGATGGGCCACATTTGCATTTTGAAATACGTGATTCCCAAACCGAGAAAATAATCAATCCGCTTTTTTTCGGATTTGATTCGGTAATAACTGACACCCAAAAACCAGTTATTGCAAATGTTTTGGTTTATCCGTTGGATGATAACACCAGAATTAACAGATCTAGAAATCCATTTATGCTCAATTTAACGCTGCAAAAAGACGGAAGTTATTTTTCGGATAAAATACTCGCCAATGGAAAATTAGGATTTGGAATAAATGCGTACGATTTGACAAATTTGTCTTGGGACAGAAATGGAATTTACAAGGCAGAAGTTTTTATAAATGGAAAAACTGTTTTCGAATATCAATTTGACACCTATTCTTTTGATGAAATGCGCTACATAAACGCATTAATTGATTATCCAAGATATAAAAACATGGGGCAAAGAGTACAAAAATTATTCATGAAAACTCCATTTCCATTAAGTATAATAAATCCACACGAAGAAAATGGTGTAATTAATGTGTTTCAAAACATCAATCAAATTTGCCGTATTGAAGTGTCTGATTTTAATAATAATAAAACGACAATCACTATTCCCATTGAAAATTCTTTGGAATTAGCTATTGATACTTTAAAAGTCAAAAAAACGAAGTATTTCATTAAATCGAATAAAGAATATAATTTTGAAAAAGGAAATTGGTCGTATTATATTCCAAAAGGCACTTTTTACGATGATTTTTATCTTAATTTTGACGAAAAGGAAAACGCTTTGTTATTGGAAAATGAAACTATTCCGGTTCATTCCAATTTTTTGGTGTCAGTGATTGATTCTATTTCTCCTGAAAAAGACAAGGAAAAAATGTTTATTGGTTCAATACTAGACAACAAAACCTATTACAATTATACCAAATTAAAAGAAAATTCGTTTTCTTCATATACAAAAAATTGGGGTAAATTCATTTTAATGAAAGACACTGTCCCACCTACAATTAAAATTAATAAAAGCATTGATGGCAAGTGGATTAGCGATAAAAAAACTCTTGAATTCAGTATAAAAGATGAGTTATCGGGAATAAAATCCTATGATGGTTTTTTAAATGGAAATTGGATTTTGTTTGAATACGATTATAAAACAAAAAAAATGTTTCACAATTTTGATGATGGAATTGTGGCAGAAGGAAAAAACGATTTAAAAGTTGTTGTTACTGATAATGTAGGAAATTCTACTATCTTTGAAACTCAATTTTTTAGAAGTCAAATTAAAAAATAAAAACTCTTGAAAATCAAAAATCTACGAATTACCATATTGTTTTTATTTATCGGAACCTTTGTTTGTGCTCAAAATGCAAGAGTAAAAGGAATTATTTTAGACGAAAATAACAATCCCGTCGAAAATGTAAATATATCTTATCAATCTAAATCTACGGTTACTAATTCCAATGGTTTTTATTCATTGACAGTTCCTGCAAATAAGAAAATCACACTTGTTTTTACGCACGTTTCTCTAAAGAAAACCACGGCAACATTGGAATTAAAATCCAATGAAGATTTTGAGTTTAATGTTACGATGAATGAAAAAGCGGAGCAAATGGGCGAGGTGATTGTAACTGCTAATAATAGAAAACGAGTTCAGGGAATTACCACAATTGAACCCGAAGTTATCAGAAGAATTCCTGGTGCGAACGCGGGAATTGAGAATATTTTGAAAACATTGCCAGGCGTTTATTCAAATAATGAATTGAGCACACAATACGCCGTTCGTGGTGGAAATTACGATGAAAATTTAGTTTATGTAAATGAAGTTGAAGTTTATCGTCCGTTCTTGGTTCGTTCGGGGCAACAAGAAGGTTTGAGTTTCACCAATACCGATTTGGTTCAAAATGTCGATTTCTCGGCAGGTGGATTTCAATCAAAATACGGGGATAAATTATCATCCGTTTTAGATATTACGTACCGTCGTCCTACAAAATTTGGCGTTGCAGCAGAAGCAAGTTTATTGGGAGGAAGTTTAGCTGTTGATGCCGTTTCCAAAAATCAAAAATGGTCAGCTATAACTGGTTTTCGCTATAGAAATAATAGTCTTTTGGTAAACAGTCAACAAACAGAAACTAATTTCAGACCTACTTTTGCCGATGTTCAAACGAATGTAATTTATAACGCTTCGACCAAATGGCAATGGAGTTTTTTGGGTAATATTTCTCAAAATAAATACAACTATCAACCTATTTCCAGACAAACAAATTTTGGAACTATTGATGAGCCAATTGCCCTGCAAGTATATTATGAAGGGCAAGAAAAAGACAGATACGATACTTTTTTTGGTGCCTTCAAAACCACTTTTAAAGCAAGCGAAAATTTTACTTTAAAATTTATTTCATCTGCTTATCATACTTTGGAACAAGAATATTTTGATATTTATGCAGGTTATTATTTGGGCGAAGTGGACAGTAATATTGGTTCTGAAACTTTTGGTGGGGTAACTTTTAGTCGCGCCATTGGAACACAATTAAATCACGCTCGAAATGATTTAGACGCTTTAATTGTAAATGCGGAAGTAAAAGGCTTTCACGATTTGAAAAAAAATCAGGTAGAATGGGGCTTCAAATACACCCGCGAAGATATTAGGGATAGAGTAGTGGAGTGGGAAGTTATTGATTCTGCAGGGTTTTCAATAAATCCACCCAATTTGAATTTGCCTACAAATCAACAACCGTATCATCCGTATATTGGACCATTAGTTCCATTTCAAAATGTGAGAGCATTGAATTTTGCTACAATAGATAGATTTTCTGGTTATGCCCAATTGAATAGAAAAACGAAATTAGGAAATCACGATGTTTGGTTAAATATTGGAGCAAGATTGCACCAATGGAAAGTTTCTGGTGCAGCTGTTGAGGGTAAAAATCAAATAGAATTCAGTCCAAGAGGACAATTTGCTATCAAACCCGATTGGGAAAAAGATATGGTATTTCGATTTTCAACTGGTTTGTATGTTCAGCCACCATCTTATCGAGAACTTAGAGATTCAACGGGGACAGTACTTCCGAATGTAAAAGCACAAAAATCGATACATTTTGTATTGAGTAATGATTACAGTTTTAAAATGTGGAATCGCCCGTTCAAGTTGGTTACGGAAGCCTATTATAAAATTCTTACCGATGTAAATCCCTATACTTTGGATAATGTCAGAATTAGATATGCCGCCGATAACAATGCAACCGCTTTTGCACAAGGACTTGATGTTCGTTTGAACGGAGAATTTGTTCCAGGAACCGAATCTTGGTTTAGTTTTGGGTATCTAAAAACAGAGGAAAATATCGATAATAAAGGTTTTATTCCAAGACCAACGGATCAAAGATTGAAATTTGGAATTTTGTTTCAGGATTATATGCCGAACCTTCCAAGTGTGAAATTGTACCTGAATTTAGTTTATAATACGGGACTTCCAGGCGGTTCGCCATCGTATGCAGATCCTTATATTTATCAAAATAAAATGCGTGATTACCGTCGTGCGGATGTTGGATTCTTCAAAGTTTTGACTGATAATAATAAGAATTTGCCAAAAGGACATTGGCTAAAAAAATTCAAAGATTTGTCTGCTGGAATGGAAATTTTCAACTTATTTAATAATTTGAATGCAATTACCAATACTTGGGTTCGTGATGTTTATACTAAAAATCAATACGGTATTCCAAATTATATGACAACAAGGGTTTTTAATTTTAAAATCACAGCAAGATTCTAAATTAGAATATCACTCTCTAAATCAGATTTTTCAATGGTGAAATCAAATCCAAGTCTTTGAACCAATTCAATTACCAAATTTTTATACCAGTTTTCAGATTTGGGATGAATATAAATCTTCTCAATTAATTGGTTAATATCAACATCGATTTTCAAACCGTTATCAATTTTTAATTTAAATTCTGTAACGTCAGAAATAATTCGGATTTCTCTTTCATATTGGAAACTTTTTCGCTTGAATAAAAAAGGAAAAAAGGCATTGTCAAAAGGAATATACTCTTTTTTATAATCGATATAATTCACTTCCCCGATATGCTGGTTGTAGGTAGTATCGAGTTTCAGAGCCTCTTGAATTTGTCCCAAAGTAGATTGAATTGCCAATCCTTCACTTTTTTGTGTGAAAATTTGCCACATTGCAAAAGATTCATATTCGTTGATATGCCAACTGCTAATCACAACATTTTCACGGTGGGATTTATAATAATCTAAAAAAGCAGGATTGTTGATGGATAATTTCCGAATTTCTTCAAAGGTAGGTTCGCTAAAAGTTCCTTCATATTGATCTTCAAATTTGTCCGAACGCGAAAGAAATAATTTTTTATATAGCAATAAATCGACAAATTTTGACAAGTCTAAATACTTCCAAACAATAGTATTTGGATCTTCAGGAATCTTGATATTTTTGTCGTTAATGAACATTTATTTAAGATTTAACCTTTATTTATTAAATATCACTCAAAACTCTGCATAATAACCAATTTGTTATACGTCCCGTTTCTTGTAATTAATTCATCGTGTGTGCCTTGTTCTACAATTTCGCCTTTATGCAAAACCACAATTTTGTCTGCTTTTTGAATGGTAGAAAGGCGATGCGCAATTACAATTGAAGTTCTGTTTTGCATCATATTTTCTAAAGCTATTTGTACAAATTTTTCACTTTCTGTATCCAAAGCCGATGTTGCTTCGTCTAAAATCATTATTGGTGGGTTTTTCAAAACAGCACGAGCAATTGACAATCGTTGTTTTTGACCGCCCGAAAGTTTGTTTCCGCTGTCGCCAATATTGGAGTAAATGCCTTTTGGCAAGTCTATTACAAATTCATACGCATTGGCAATTTTTAATGCTTCAATAATTTCTTCATCTGTAGCATCTAATTTTCCTAACGAAATATTTGCTTTTATAGTATCATTAAATAAGATACTATCTTGCGTTACCAATCCCATTAATCCTCGCAATGATTGCAAATTCATATCTTTTATAGCAACAGAATCAATTTCAATTGTTCCTTCATTTACATCATAAAAACGAGTTAATAAATTCGCAATCGTACTTTTTCCACTTCCCGATTGCCCGACAAGCGCAACAGTTTCTCCTTTTTTTACTTCCAATGAAAAATTCTTAAGTACAATTTCATCTTCGTATTTAAAGTTGATATTTTTGATGCTTATTTCAGATTCAAAGGTGTCTTTTTCAATTGCATCTGTTTTACTAACAATTGGATTTTCTTGTTCTAAAATCTCTAAAACACGATCTGCTGAAGCATTTCCTCGCTTGAGTCCGTAACTAGCTTTAGATATTGCTTTTGCAGGAGTTAGAATATTGTATGCTAGCATTATGTAACCAAGAAAAAAACCAGCTTCCATTTGTTTTTCTACAAAAACCAAATAACCACCGTATACGAGTAAAATTCCTATGACCAAAATTCCTAAAAATTCGCTCATTGGCGAAGCTAAATTCTGTCGATTGAGAACTATATTAGAATACTTGTAAAAGTTTAAACTCGTTTCTTTAAAAGCAGATCTAAATTTTTTTTCTGCTGTGAAAGACTTTATAACTCGCAATCCTGTCAAAGTTTCTTCCAAAATAGAAAGCATTTTGCCTTGTTGTTCTTGCACTATTATCGAATTTTTTTTCAACGATTTTCCAATTTTAGAAATAATAAAGCCAGAAATAGGAATGAAAAACAGAACAAAAAGCGTTAATTTTAAACTTAAAAATAACATTGTCGCAAGAGTAAAAATAATGGTAAGCGGTTCTCTTACTACCATTTCCAAAATAGACAGATAGGAATTACTAATCTCGTTTACATCAGCAATGGTTTTTGAAATCACATCGCCTTTTGTTGTTTTTGAATAATATCCCAATGGCAAACTTGTTATTTTCTTGTAAATGGAAATCCGCATATCCATTAAAATTCCATTTCTCATAAAAGTGCTAAAATACATTGCCCAATAGTTGAATAAATTTTTCAGCATAAATATGATAACGATAAAAATAATCATAATCATTAGTACATAAAAACTACCATTTTTGTCAATTGAATCCGTCAAATAATAGTTAAGATAATTTTCGCAAAAACTTTTTAAATGGCTAATTCCATGATAAACTGGTTTTTGAAAAATTTCTTTTTTATCATTGAAGATAACTTTCAAGATAGGAATTAATGCTACAAAAGAAAGCGTGCTAAAAATCGCATACAAAACATTAAAAAATATGTTTAAATAGGCGTACTTTTTATAAGGCAGTACAAAGGGAAATATTTTCTTAAAATTACTCATTTTTTCTTGAATTGTTTTCTGCTATTGCAATTGCTCGTTCTAATTTTTCAAGCAATAATTGTTTTTCAGGTAATTGGGTTAGATATTCTGAAACTTTAATTTGATTGTCATTATCCAACATTAAATAATTAATTTGTTCAGGGGATTTTTCGCTACAAAGTATTAGTCCAATTGGCTTGTTTTCCCCAGCTTTCTGTTCATTATGTTCAAGCCATCGTAAATATAATTCCATTTGTCCTTTATAACTTGCTTTAAATTTGCCAAGTTTTAATTCAATTGCAACTAAACTTTTGAGACCTCTGTGATAAAAAAGCAAATCAATATAAAAATCTTCATTATCTATAGTTATTCTTTTTTGACGGGATAAAAATGCAAATTCACTTCCCATTTCAGTAATGAAATATTGAAGTTGTGCCAAAATAGAGCTTTCTAAATCTCTTTCCGAGTAAGAATCGTGTAAGCCTAAAAAGTCTAAAAAATAAGGATCTCGAAAAGCTAAATCAGGACTTATTTTTTTTTCTGTTTCCAGAACTTTTAATTCATTAATAATTGTTTGTTCTGGCTTTTTGCTGATGGCTGTTCTTTCAAAAAGCATACTATCTATTCGCTCTTGTAGAGTCCTAACCGTCCATCTTTCGTGCTTACACATTTGAAGATAAAACTCTCTTTTTATACTGTTTTCTATGTAAATTATAGTTCTAATATGTGACCAACTCAATTGTGCACACACTGTGTGCACAATTGTAATATCTTGAAATACAGTATTTAACTTAATGAAACTATGAAGGTTTCGTTTGTTAAATCCTGTTCCATATCTATTGGAAAGTTCTTGACTTAATCCTAAAACCAGCTTTTTTCCATAATCGGCTCTGTTTTTATTTAAAACATCATCATTAATGTTTTTTCCGATTTTCCAATATAATAATGTAAGTTCTTGATTTACTGTTACTGCAACTTTTTGACGTGTCGAATCAATTAAATCTATTATAGAATTTAATATTATCGAATTGTCATTTGGGCTCAGTGAGTTACTCATCAATCAATTTTTAAATCCTCTAAAATCCTCTTAATTTTAGTATCCAAAATAGCATTTACGTCATTAAAATCAGCAACAGATTCAAGTACTGCATTCACACTCACATAAAACTTAATTTTCGGTTCTGTTCCGCTTGGTCTTGCAGCAATTTTTGCCCCATCTTCAGTATAATAAATTAATACATCCGATTTCGGAATCGACATAGTTTCCGTTTCGCCTGTCAATAAATTAGTTGCCACCGAAGTTTTATAATCTTCCATCATTACAATGCGTTCGCCGTTAATTTCTTTCAAAGGATTTGTTCTCATATTTACCATCATCTGGTTTATTTCTGCCAAACCTTCAATTCCTTTTTTGGTAATTGACACCAAAAATTCTTTGTAGAATCCATAATCTACATATAAATCCAATAATTCTTTATAAACAGAACTGCCTTTTGCTTTGGCTTGAGCCGCAATTTCACAAATCAGTAGGGTAGAAGCTACCGCGTCTTTATCGCGAACCGCATCACCAACCATAAATCCAAAACTTTCTTCGCCTCCGCCAATGAATTCCAACTCAGGAAAATCCTTAATCATTTTTGCAATCCACTTGAATCCCGTCAATCCCACCTTGCATTCCACGCCATACGCAGTTGCCAATTCCATCATCATCGGAGTAGAAACTATCGTAGAACCTACAAACTGTTTTCCAGTTATTTTGTCTGATTTCCGCCATTGTTCCAATAAAAATGACGTCATCAAAATCATCGTTTGATTTCCGTTCAATAGCATCATTTCGCCTTCGTTATTTCTCACGGCAACGCCCAATCTATCGCAGTCTGGATCGGTTCCAATCACAATATCAGCTTGAATTTTATCAGCTAATTCCAATGCCATTTTCAACGCCTCAGGCTCTTCAGGATTCGGAGATTTCACCGTTGGAAAATCACCATTTGGTTCTGATTGTTCCGCAACAAGATTCACATTAGTGTAACCCGCTTGCGCCAAAGTTGCAGGAACCGATTTTATAGAAGTTCCGTGCAACGAGGTAAAAACAATATTCAAATCACTTTTTGCAGTTGCAGAAGTATTAAAACTTGCATTCGCAATCGATGAATTCACAAAAGCCGCATCAATTTCCGCATCTATATATTCAATCAAATCTTTGTTTGCCCCAAATTTAATTTCGTCATATTTCAATGCTTCAATTACATTAATAATCGCCGCATCTTGAGGTGGAACAAGTTGTCCACCATCTTCCCAATACACTTTATAACCGTTATATTCTGGCGGATTATGCGAAGCAGTAAGCACAATTCCTGCTTGGCATCCTAAATATTTCAACGCAAAACTCAATTCTGGTGTAGGTCGCATATCCGAAAATAAATACACTTTTATCCCATTTGCCGAAAAAACATCCGCAACCACTTTCGCCAAAGATTGACTATTATGACGACAATCAAATGCAATTGCAACTTTCAATTCCTTTCCAGGAAAGACTTTTTGCATATAATTTGAAATCCCTTGCGTATTTTTCCCAAGCGTATATTTGTTGATTCTATTGGTCCCAACGCCCATAATTCCGCGCATTCCACCCGTTCCAAACTCTAAGTTTTTATAGAAACTTTCCTCTAAATTTTTTGGCGACGAAGTCATCATTTCCTTAATTTCCTCTTGCGTTTCTCTATCGAAAACTGGAGTTAGCCATTCATTCACGGCATTTAAAATATTTTGCGGTATATCCATTTTTATTTTTTTTGGAGCTATTTCCTGCTTTCCGTTTCAAGCCACGCTAAAAAGCGTGGGCTTTACACTTCAATCAGGGCTAGCCATAAATAGTTTTATTTTTTTAATTTTTAATTTAGGCTTTTCAAGTTTAATTTCTTTAAAAACTTTGCGTCATTTTTCTTTTTTTGCCACACATTTCACAAATTTTTGTTTGAGGTCACAATTTGTGACCTCAAACTATTAACTTCAAGTAAAACTTAAATTTTTGGAAATCGTGAAATAATTCTTCCTAAAAATTACTTTAAGTTATTTTATCTTGTTTCCTTTGAAACCTTATACCGTTCCTCGTTATTCTTTGTTCTCAAAATTATTTCCCCTAAAAACCCCGCTAAAAACAATTGTGTTCCTATAATCATTGTGGTCAACGAAATGTAAAACCAAGGATTGTTAGTCACCAAATCATACGGCATTGTATGATACAATTTATACAATTTCATAAACCCAATAAATCCAGCAGATATAAATCCAATCATAAACATTACCGATCCCAAAGCACCAAACAAATGCATCGGTCTTTTTCCAAAACGAGAAAGAAACCAAATCGTAATCAAATCTAAGAAGCCGTTAATAAAGCGTTCCATACCAAATTTAGTTTCGCCATATTTTCTGGCTTGGTGCAAAACTACCTTTTCACCAATTTTGCTAAAACCTGCGTTTTTTGCTAATACTGGAATATAGCGGTGCATTTCTCCCGAAACTTCAATATTTTTTATGACTACGTTTTTGTAGGCTTTCAAGCCACAATTAAAATCATTCAGCTGAACGCCGGATGTTTTCCGTGCCGCCCAATTGAATAATTTAGATGGTATATTTTTCGCAAATACAGCATCGTAGCGTTTCTTTTTCCAGCCCGAAACCAAATCAAATTCTTGATTGGTAATCATATCAATTAATCCCGGAATTTCTTCAGGGCTGTCTTGTAAATCGGCATCCATTGTAATCACAACATTACCCTGCGCTTTTGCAAAACCAGCGTGCAAAGCCTGTGATTTTCCATAGTTTCTCAAAAAGCGAATTCCTTTAATACTTGAATTTTCAGCAGACAAACGCTCAATAATAGACCAAGAACTGTCGGTGCTTCCATCGTCAATAAAAATAACTTCGTAGGAATAAGTATTAGATTTCATCACAGAAACAATCCAATTATGGAGTTCTTGCAACGATTCTTCTTCGTTGAGAAGTGGAATTATAATGGATAAAATCATTTAACTACAAACTTTGTGGATTGTCATTTTTTACAAATGCACCAATTATTAATGAATATATTAAGCCTATAAAAGAATACATTGCTATAGTTGCGGGGATTACAATTGCTGGACTCATAAATTTTTTCGTCATAGAAATTGCCATTTCAACCTGAGCAGATGTCATTGTTGGATTTTGCTTTAGCATTACTTGTCTCGTTTTTTTCATAATATCTTCTACAAATTCTGGAAATATCATGTTAAAAACAGCACTAAAAACTCCGGAGATTAATCCAGCTATCAAACAAATTGTAACGCCAATTTTTAAGCATTCTCCAAAAGATACAAAACCATTGTTTAGGTTTTTCTTAAAATTCACACAACCAATTGTAATTATACTTACAGGAAAAATCAGGTAATTAAAAGTATTGATTATAATTCCTGTTGTAGGATTTGTAATTGGATCTACATCCATAACATAGACCAATACAAACTCTAAAACCATTAAAATTCCGAATAACGCACCATACTGTAAAGCTGATTTCGAAGGAGACATTTTTTGTTCCATAATACTATTGTTTTAAATTAATCTACAAATATAACAATTCCCAATTTACCTAAGATAAAAATTACATTTTCCTTGAAATAAAAAAAAACGCAACTATGGTTTGATTATTGAAAAATAAGTGTAAATTTGCAAACTCAAAATAATAAAGTTAAAACAAAAAGTTATAGTGTGTTTATACCTTTTCTATTAGATGAAAAGCTTCAAAGCAAATTATAATTGAAACAAATAAAAAAAGATTTAAGATGAAAAAAGGTGTACACCCAGAAAATTACAGATTAGTTGCTTTTAAAGACATGTCAAATGAAGACGTTTTTATTACAAAATCTACTGCAGATACTAAAGAAACTATCATACATGAAGGTGTTGAATATCCAGTTGTGAAATTGGAGATTTCAAGAACTTCTCACCCTTTTTACACAGGTAAATCTAAACTTATCGATACTGCAGGACGTATTGATAAATTCAAAACGAAATACGCTAAACACGGTAAATAATAGTTATCTGTTTTCAAATTATATAAAACCTCGCAAATTGCGGGGTTTTTTTATGGACAAATTCTTCCTTATTCTATTAAACTTTGTAACTTTGAAGTCAATAGTATAAAAAACGGTAAAGTTTTCGGAATCTATTTTCGATTAAACAAATAACCAAATCAACAAATAACCAATTTTATGAATTATATCCTTTTTGACGGACCTTCCAGAAATGCATTATTGCCTTTCACATTTACACGTCCTGTTGCCGATATTCGCATTGGAATTTTGACAATTCGTGAAAAATGGGAGAAATATTTAGGTTCTACAACCACTACTTTAACCGAAGAATATTTATCGGAAAAGTTTCCAATGGTAGAATTGGAAGAAAATGTAATGATAAATGCATCGTATTTGCCTAATCCAGTTTTGGTTGAATTAATTAGTAATTTAGAGCGAAATCAAGCCGTTTTCAAAGGCGATGAAGTAATTGCTTTTTACACACAAGAATCTCAAGAAGAAGTAGATTTTGATACTTATGAAATAATTGAATTCGATGGAGATTATTTGAAATTGGAACATACTTGGGATATTTTTGCCAAAAACGATGCGGCAATTCGGGAAGATTTTGAGCTTTTAACCGAAGATAGGATCTCTCAGCCCATTCCAAAAAGTGTTAATGTAATTTCTCTTTCCTCTATTTTTATTGAAGAAGGAGCAAAATTAGAATTTGTAACATTAAATGCCTCGACAGGACCTATATATATTGGAAAAAATTCTGAAATTATGGAAGGTTCTGTCATTCGCGGTCCGTTTGCATTGTGCGAGGAAGCCCAAGTAAAATTGGCTACTAAAGTATATGGTGCAACAACTGTTGGTCCGCATTGCAGGATTGGTGGCGAAGTAAATAATTCTGTTTTGTTTGGTTATTCTAACAAAGGACATGATGGGTTTTTAGGGAATTCGGTATTGGGAGAATGGTGTAATATTGGCGCGGATTCAAACAATTCTAATTTAAAAAATAATTATGAAGAAGTGAAATTATGGAGTTACGAAACGGAGAATTTTGCCAAAACAGGACTTCAGTTTTGTGGTTTAATGATGGGCGATCATAGTAAATGCGGTATTAATACGATGTTTAACACAGGAACCGTAGTTGGCGTGAGTGCTAATATTTTCGGAAGTGGTTTTCCTCGTAATTTTGTTCCGAGTTTTTCTTGGGGCGGTGCTTCTGGATTTGTAACGTATCTTACCAAAAAAGCTTTTGAAGTTGCAAAAATCGTAATGGATAGAAGACACGTAGAATTTACCGAACAAGACAAAGCCATTTTAGAACACGTTTTTGAAGAATCTAAAAAGTGGAGAAAAGATTAAATAATTTGAATTAAATATAAAAGCCACAATTGAACTTTCAGTTGTGGCTTTTTGATTGTATATATGATTTCATTATAAGGAATATTGTGTGTAAATTTGCACGGAGTTCGCGAAAGGGATAGTAGCGGCATCCCACGCATTTTTGCGTGGATATAGCGAATAGCCCGACCCAAAGGGATTCGCCCAAATAAAAAAAATATGAAGGATAGAAAAAAAGTTGCTTTTTACACCTTGGGTTGCAAGCTGAATTTTTCGGAGACTTCTACGATTGCTAGAAATTTCACGGAGGAAGGTTTTGACCGCGTCGATTTTGAAGAAGTGGCCGATATTTATGTGATAAATACCTGTTCTGTGACGGAAAATGCGGACAAACAATTCAAGCAGGTGGTGCGAAAAGCGATGAAATTGAATGATAAAGCGTTTGTTGCGGCTGTGGGTTGTTATGCCCAATTAAAACCGGAAGAATTAGCCGATGTGGAAGGAGTTGACTTGGTTTTGGGTGCTACAGAAAAGTTTAAAATTACCGATTATATTAATGATTTGTCCAAAAATGATAGGGGTGAAGTGCATTCTTGCGAGATTTCTGAAGCCGATTTTTACGTTGGAAGTTACTCAATTGGAGATAGAACTCGGGCATTTTTGAAGGTTCAAGATGGGTGCGATTATAAATGTACGTATTGTACAATTCCCTTGGCACGTGGGATTTCGAGAAGTGATGCGTTAGAAAATGTATTGAAAAATGCTAAGGAAATTTCGGAGCAAAACATCAAGGAAATTGTTTTGACGGGTGTGAATATTGGGGATTATGGAAAAGGAGAATTTGGGAATAAAAAACACGAGCATACTTTTTTAGAGTTGGTTCAAGAATTGGATAAAATTGAAGGAATTGAGCGCTTGCGAATTTCGTCGATTGAGCCTAATTTATTGAAAAATGAAACAATTGATTTTGTTTCTAAAAGCAGGACTTTTGTGCCGCATTTTCATATTCCGTTACAATCTGGAAGTAATGAAATTTTGAAATTAATGAAGCGTCGTTATTTACGAGAAGTGTATACGGAGCGCGTGAATAAAATTCGGGAAGTGATGCCACACGCTTGTATTGGCGTGGATGTTATTGTAGGTTTTCCTGGTGAAACCGATGAACATTTTCTCGAAACCTATCATTTTTTGAATGAAATGGATATTTCCTATTTACACGTTTTTACATATTCTGAACGTGATAATACTGAAGCTGCCGATATGGAAGGAGTTGTTCCTGCAAATGTTCGAGCCAAAAGAAGTAAAATGTTACGTGGATTATCTGTAAAAAAACGCCGTGCTTTTTATGAAAGTCAAATAGGAACCAATCGAATTGTTCTTTTTGAAAGTGAAAATAAAGGCGGTTATATTCATGGTTTTACAGAAAATTATGTAAAAGTGAAAACCCCTTGGAATCCTGATTTAGTGAATACTTTGAATGAAATTAATCTTACTAAAATTGATGAAGACGGAAGCGTGCGAATGGATTTTTTGAAAAGTAAAACTATATCTTAATCCCGGGTGGTAATAAATCTTTATAAGTAGTATTTTTTCTAAAAAAAAACAGCTATTTTAGGTAAAATAGGCACTACTTTTAGTTTTCTATCATAGGCAATTTCCATAATGTTCTTTAGGAAATCGTTTATAAAAGCTTCATTGTCAAAATTATCAGGTGTTTGTATTTTTGTTAGAAATATTTTTTTCTCTTGAAAAGAATATTCTATTGCAATCATTTTTCCATCTAAAAAAGTTTCGAATTGTCTTGAAAATGCATTGTCTTTAATTTCCATAATTTCCGCTTCCATAAAGTTAGTTTGGTTATTTGGTAGGCACTTCAATTATCAGAATCTTTGCTTTTTGATTAATTTCAATATCAAATTCACTAAAATTTGATATTCCTAAGGCATCTTTTGTAGTTAATATCTGATTATCAACTACAATTTCACCCTCAATTAGAAAAAAATATACGCTATTATTGGCGAAGTTTAGTTTGTAATTCGTTTTGCCAGATTCAAAAACCCCTAAATTGAAAAAAGTTTTTTGGTGAACCCAAAGAGCATTTCCGTCATTTGAATCCTTTGGTGAAACAATATTTACAAATGAGTTTATATTTTTTTCAAGGTCAAAAGACTTTTGTTCATATCTAGGGGTTACATTTTCGGTGTCTGGAAAAACCCAAAGTTGTAATAATTTTAATTGCTCAGTTGCACTTGCATTGACTTCAGAATGTTGGATTCCAGTTCCGGCACTCATAACTTGAACTTCGCCATAGCTTATTGTGCCTTCATTTCCCATACTGTCTTGGTGTTTCAAAGCACCTTCAAGCGGAATGGTGATGATTTCCATATTTTCGTGAGGATGCGTTCCGAAACCCATGCCTGCAGCAATTGTATCATCGTTTAAAACACGTAGCATTCCAAATTGTATTCTTTGTGGATTGAAATAATTAGCAAAAGAGAAGGAGTAATTGGCGTTTAACCATCCAAAATTTGCGCTTCCACGTTCTGAAGCTTTGTATAATTGTGTAGTCATAATTTATTCATAATTAAAAAGGAAACTGATTTTATTTCCAATTAATGTTTAATTTTATACAAATTTCGTGATAATTTTCTATTGTTTCAATTTATAGCGATAAAACATTTTAAATGAGTAAAATTCCAGTTTATTTTATGCCAGGATTAGCGGCAAGTTCTTCAATTTTTGAAAGAATTACTCTTCCAATTGATGTTTTTGAAATAATTCTATTGGAATGGGAAATACCTGAAGCCAATGAATCTTTATCAGAATATGCAGAAAGAATTTCTAAAAAAGTGTCGCATATTAATCCAGTATTAATTGGTGTTTCTTTTGGTGGAATTTTAGTTCAAGAAATGGCTAAATTTTTAGATGTTAAAAAGTTGATTATTATTTCAAGTGTAAAAACTAATTTGGAATTTCCAACAGCTTTTAAGGTAGCTAAAACTACAAAGGCATATAAACTTTTACCAACAAATCTGATTTTAAATATTGAAAATTTAGCTAAATTTTCTTTTGGAGATAAGGTCAAACAGAGACTTGAATTGTATAAAAAGTTTCTTTCTGTTCGAGATAAAAAATACTTGGATTGGGCAATCGAAAAAATAATTTTGTGGGATAGAACTGAAACTGATAAGAATGTGACTCATATTCACGGTGATGCAGATGAAGTTTTTCCAATCAAAAATATAGAGAAATGTATTGTTGTAAAAGGTGGAACACACATAATGATTTTAAGTAAATTCAAATGGTTTAATGCTAATTTGCCTAAAATAATTTTGGGTGAAGAAGTAGAATCGGTTTGATTTTTTGTAGATTTACACTATTAATAAATATAAAATGAATTGGATTAAAAAAGCAGGAATTATTACCTCAATTGTTATTGTAAGTGGCATTTCGATATTTTCCATTTCTAATGAAAATAAAAACAAAATTACGCACGAAGGAACTGCCTTTTATTTTCCTACAGCTATTGATTTTGCAGGAGAAAACACGCCTTTAAACATTGCAGATGTTAATGAGCGTTTTGACAGAGAATTGTTAATTAATGCCAATTTACACGCATCTACAATTTTAATTTTTAAAAGAGCGAACCGTGCCTTTCCAATAATTGAACCTATTTTGAAAAAAAATGGAGTTCCGGATGATTTTAAGTATTTAGCAGTAATTGAAAGCGCTTTATTGAATGCCGTTTCAAGTGCGGGCGCAAGAGGTGTTTGGCAATTTATGCCTGAAACCGCAAAGGAGAAAGGAATGGAAGTTAACGATTGTGTTGACGAACGGTATCATTTAGAGAAGTCAACTGAGGCTGCCTGTAAATATTTATTGGCTGCAAAAGCAAAATTTGGATCCTGGACTTTGGCTGCGGCTTCTTATAATGGAGGTATGACAGGTGTTAATAAGCAAATTGAGATTCAAAAAGTCGGTAATTATTATGATTTATTGTTAAATGACGAGACTTCGCGTTATGTTTTTAGAATATTGGCATTAAAGGAAATTATGAAAAATCCACAGAAATTTGGATTTGATATTCCAAAACAAGAATTATACGAACTATTTCCAACACGAAAAATAGAAATCGATAGCACCGTAAATAATTTAGCCGATTTAGCCATTAGTCAAGGGATTAATTATAAAATCTTGAAGATTTACAATCCTTGGTTGCGGGAATCTAAATTGGAAAATAAAAACAGGAAAAAGTATAGCATTGAGATACCATTGTAATTATATTATAAAACAAAAAGTACAGTAGTTTTTGTTTTTTGAATCATTTATAATCGACTAAAATTTCTAAAATAATTTTCGATCCTTATATTACAAAGATTATGAAAAATAGAATTTGAGCCTTGATTATACCAATTTAAGTAAATAGTCATACACTTTATCGGTCGGCATTCCCATCACATTGGCATACGATCCTTCAATTTTTGAAACGCCAATAAATCCAATCCATTCCTGAATTCCATAAGCTCCAGCTTTATCAAAAGGCTTGTAATTTTCCAAATAATAATGAATGTTATCATCGCTTAAAGCATTAAACGTGACTTTGGTAATTTCGTGAAAAGTGGTTGTTTTTTCTGTTGTTTTGAAACAAACGGAAGTGATAACCTCGTGTGTATCATTAGATAAAGATTTCAATATTTGAAAGGCATCTTCATAATCTTTTGGTTTTCCTAAAGCATTATTATTGTGCCAAACAATCGTGTCGCTGGTAACTAAAATTTCATTTTCATTTAATTCTCCTTCAAAGGCATTGGCTTTTAATTCGGCTAAAAAGTTGGTGATTTCTGCTGCTTTTAAAGTGTCAGGATAAATCTCTTCAATATCTTTCAATCGAATTTCGAAATCTAAGTCTAAATCTTTGAAAAATTGCTGTCTTCTTGGTGAACCTGAAGCCAATATGAGTTTATGCTTTTTTAAAATTCCTTTAAGCATTATTTTTCAAGTTTAGACTGATTACTAAAATTGAAAGAATGCCAAAAAACAGAATCCATTTCAAGATTGTACTTAAATGACGGAAGTCTTTTGGTTCTTTTGCAGACCAAATTTTAACCGTAAAATAGAGTAGAGGACTTGCTATGAAAATCAATCCATAAATGGAACTTAAAATCAAATTTCCATCAAAAATATAAACTTTTAAGTAGTAAAACACGCAAAATATTGGAATAAAACTTAAAGCAAAAACTACTTTAGTAGCTTTGGGAATACCTAAGAATATTGGCAAAGTATTCATTCCTTGACTAGAATCGCCATTTATATCTTCAATATCTTTTACGATTTCACGAATTAAATTGATGATAAAAGTAAAAACAGCATAATCAATTAAAATACCAAAAAGCAAACCCATTATAGCTTGATTTTCATCGTAAATTGCAGGTAATAAATCAAATAGTCCAATGATTAGAACACTTGTAGAAAGTAGCAGTGCAATGATGATATTTCCAATCAGCAAATTTTGTTTTAAGCTTGTAGCATATAAATAAAGTGTGGATGCAATTAGAATAAATATAATTGCAAAATTAGGTCTATTGATCACATTTGACAAATAAAAACCAATAGCAACACCTATAAAAGTAAAGATTACATATAAATTATATCCTTTACTTTCTGAGATGTGTTTTCCAATAATTGTAGCATCAGGACGATTTTCAGAATCTGTTTCTTGGTCAAAAATGGCATTAATAATATGGCCTCCAGCTGCTATGCAAACAGTCGAAAGCACCAATAAAAGATATTGCCAATCAGCAAGTGACAGGGGTATATTTTGAAGTTTTAAAAAGCCATATCTAAAGATTAATTGCATAAAAGCAAGCAGCAACAGATTTTGGTAACGTATTAATTTAAATAAATTCAACATTATAAATTTTGTGTAAAAGTCATTAATCGTGTTTTCCGTCGTAATATAAATGCCATTTTCCTTGCACTTTCATCACTTGCTCAATTACATCGCGAGCAGCTCCTTTTCCTCCATTTCTATGGGAAATATAAGTTGAAATTGCTTTTATTTCGGGACTTGAATCCTGCGGACACGTTGGTAATCCTACCAATTGCATTACATGAAAATCGGGAATATCATCACCCATATACAAAACGTTTTCTGGTAAAATGGTATATAATTCACAATATTCTTCAAAGGTTTCTACTTTATTTGGGGTTGCCATATAAATAGCTGTAATGCCAAGATTTCTCAATCGAGTACGAACGCCTTCATTGCTTCCGCCAGAAATTACACACACATTATAGCCGCTTTCGATGGCTGCTTTCATAGCAAAACCATCCCGAATATTCATCGTTCGCAACATTTCACCTGTTGGCGTTATATGCACTGAACCATCCGTAAGAACGCCGTCTACATCGAATATAAATGTAGTAATATCATTCATTATTTCTTTATAACTTTTTGCCATTATTTTGAATAGATTGGGTTAATATAGTATAAATATTTTTTTGATTTTCATCCGATAAAAAAGTCAAATGAGCGTTTATAGTTTCTTTATCGTTTCGAATTGCAGGCCCGGTTTGTGCTTCATTTGGCGAAAGCTGCGTAATTTTTTCAGCTGTTTCTTGAATTAAAGGACTTAATATTTCGAAAGGCAAATTATTTTCTATGCAAATATCATTCCCGATTTTATACATATGATTGCTAAAATTGCTTACAAATACTGCTGCTACGTGCAAGGCTTTTCGTTGTTCGGAATTAATTGCAAAAACCGAATCCGAGATGGATTGCGCTACTTTTTGTAATAATTGGAAATCGGAAGCATTTTGGCTTTCTATGCAAATAGGAATGGTTTTGAAATTTACAACTTTATTCTTCGAAAAAGTTTGCAATGGATAAAAAACCCCTTTTCGATTATTTGGTGCTAATGCTTCCAATGAAATTCCACCAGAAGTATGAACAACTAATTTGTTTTTATAAGGAATTTGTTCAGATACATTTGAAATTGCATCGTCTGAAACTGCAATTATATATAAATCAGCTTCTGCCAAAGTACTCCAATCGTCAGTAATTTTATTGAAATCTAATAGATGAGATACCGTCGATTTTTGTCTTGTGTGAACTTGAACCAATTCAATTTCGGCACCATTAATGATGGAATTTTGCAGTGCTACAATCAAATGTTGCGCTACGTTTCCAGAACCAATAATACTCACTTTTATCATTTGGCTAAATTATTGATTTTTTTTCAACTATTTAGATTTTAAGATATTTTATAAATAGTACTAAAAAAAACTTAATTCAGTTCTCTAAACTATTAATTCAACAAATTTGGATTACTTTTGTACAACTTTTAAGAAAATACATCTATAATGGATAAAAAAATATTCTCCTTTTTGTTTTCGACACGATTAATGGCTTTTTTATTCTTGTCTTTTGCAATTGCAATGATCTGTGGCACCTTTATCGAAAGCAAATACAATACCGATACGGCTCGAATTTGGGTTTATAATGCGTGGTGGTTTGAAGCAATCATGGGTTTTTTTCTTATCAATTTTGCAGGAAATATCAAACGATACCAACTTTTAAGAAAAGAAAAATGGGCGACTTTAATCCTTCACGTTTCATTTATTTTGACTCTATCAGGAGCTTTCATAACACGATATATTAGTTATGAAGGAATGATGCCAATTCGCGAAGGCGCTGCCGAAAATCAGTTTTATTCCGATAAAATGTTTCTTACGGTTTTTGTAGATGGAGATTATCAAGGGCAAATGAAGCGTCGTGTTTTTGAAAAATCGTTGTTGCTTTCACCAGTTGCCAATAATAATTTTTCTATAAATAGTAATTTTGATACGACCGATTTTAAAATATCTTACAAAGACTATTTATTGGGAGCCAACCAAATTATCAAACCAGATTCAAAAGGTGTCTTGTACTTTAAAATGGTAGAATCCGGCGATGGAACGCGTCACGAACATTTTTTGAAAGAAGGCGAAGTTCAAAATATTCATAATATGCTTTTCTCGTTAAATAAATATGTAAAAGGAGCAACAAACATTACCATTTCAGATAATTCTTCTACAATTCAAACTCCTTTTGAAGGACAATTTATGCGAATGGCTGACAAATTTAAAGGAACTGTTTCCAAAGATGTTGTTCAGCCGTTGATGATGCGTTCATTGTATAATGTGGGTGGAACACAATTTGTATTTCCAGATCCTGCTGTAAAAGGCGTTATTGGGTATTCTTCCAAAAATGATTACAAAGCCAAAACGCACGAAGACGCCTTGATTTTAAATTTAAATACGGAAGGACAGGACAAAGAAGTTACGCTTTTGGGAACAAAAGGAGCAATTGGCGAGTCCAAAGTGGTGAAAATTGGGAAGTTAGAATATACTTTTTTCTATGGAAGTAAAGCCTATATTTTGCCATTTAAAATTAAATTAAATGACTTTAAAGCTCTTAAATATCCTGGAACTGAGAAAAGTTATTCCTCGTATGAAAGTAAGGTTACCGTTCAGGATTCTACCTCAAAATTTGATGCTAAAATTTTTATGAATAATATTTTAGACTATAAAGGATATCGTTTTTTCCAATCTTCATTTGATCCAGATGAAAAAGGAACTATTTTATCGGTGAACCATGATTTTTGGGGTTCTCTAATTACATATATTGGTTATATATTATTGTATTTTGGTTTAATGGCAATTCTATTTACAAAGCATTCTCGTTTTGCAGATATTAAAAGAAAATTAGAAGTGGTGAAATTGAAAAAATCAAAATTAATCACGATTGTATTGTTATTGTTGAGTTGCAGCGTTTTTGCACAACATAAAGAAGAAAAAATATCTGTAAAACAAATTGATTCCTTAATTCATAAATTTAAAGTTTCAGAAGAACACGCGGCCAAATTTGGACGACTTGTAATTCAAGATGCTGGCGGAAGAATGAAACCTTTGAATACTTTTTCGTCAGAATTATTACGAAAAGTAAGCCATAAAGACGAATATAACGGAATGAATTCAGACCAGGTATTTTTGTCAATGACACAATTTCCAACAGCTTGGTATGAAATTCCATTGATATATATAAAAGCAGGAAATGACAGTATTCGTAAAATAATTGGAATTGATAAAAAGGCGCAATACGCTCCATTTATCGCCTTTTTTGATGCTAAAGGAAACTATAAATTATCGCCGTATTTAGATGAAGCTTATAAAGTGGCAAATCCAAATAATTTTGAGAAAGATTTTGTGGAAACCGATAAAAAAGTCAATCTATTAAACCAAGCTACATCAGGAAGTATTCTCCGAATTTTTCCAATTCCAAAAGATGAAAATAACAAATGGGTTTCACATTTAGAGTTAAATCACGCTGGTTTGAAAGGAATGGATTCGATATTTACATCGCAAATTGTTCCACTTTATTTAAATTCGTTGAAAAACGCAAGTGAAAAAAACAGCTATAAAGATGTTGATTTTTACTTAGAAGGAATAAAAAAATACCAACGAAAATTTGGATTTCAAGTGATGCCAAGTGAAGATAAAATCACCGCTGAAATTGTATATAATAAATACGACGTGTTCAAAAAACTGTTTTATTTGTATATGATGGCAGGCGTTTTGATGCTATTACTCACGATTGTTAAAATATTCAAAGACAATAAATTCATGGCGATTTCTGTGAATATAATGCACGTTGTAATTGGATTATTATTTGCCTTACACACACTCGGATTGATAGCACGTTGGTATATTTCTGGTCACGCACCTTGGAGTAATGCGTATGAATCTATAATTTATGTGGCTTGGGCAACGATGTTTTTTGGATTGGCATTTGACAGAAAATCTAAATTAACAGTTGCATCCTCTGCATTTGTTACGGCAATGATTTTGATGGCAGCGTATATGAATTGGATTGATCCAGATATTGCCAACTTACAACCCGTTTTAAATTCCTATTGGTTGATGATTCACGTGGCGGTAATTGTGGCGAGTTATGGGCCATTTGCATTGGGAATGATTTTAGGATTTGTATCTTTAGTACTGATTTTCTTTACCAATGATAAAAATAAAGAAGTAATGGCATTGAACATTAAGGAAATTACATATATCAATGAAATGGCGTTGACAATTGGCTTGATTATGTTAACCATTGGAAACTTTCTTGGTGGACAATGGGCGAATGAAAGTTGGGGACGGTATTGGGGTTGGGATCCAAAAGAAACTTGGGCGCTAATTAGTATTATGATTTATGCCTTTGTAATTCACTCTCGATTTGTTCCAATGTTCCGGGGAAAATGGGTTTTCAATTTGATGAGTATGTTTGCTTTTGTGTCGATATTATTTACTTATTATGGTGTAAATTTCCATCTTGTAGGGTTACATTCTTATGCCAGCGGTGAGGCAAGTTCATTGAGTTGGATTTGGCAATCTTTGACTGGGATTACAATTATTGGTGCTATTTCCTATCCAAAATACAAGAAATATTATAAGTAAAATTTAATTACTAAAAATTAAAGACTCAATCTAAGGTTGGGTCTTTTTTTTATGGTTTAAATTACATTTAAATGGTGTTACAATATTCATTTGGAGTTTTTCCAACAACGTCTTTAAAGCTTGTAAAAAAAGGATTGTAGGACGCAAATCCTACTTCTTTTGCTAAAGAATCAAATGTGTTAGATTTTAAATAATCCTCCTGTATTAATTGCAAGGCGTCTTGAATTCGTATGATTTTTTTATAATCAGAAAAAGAAATTATAGAGTGGTATTTGAATAAATAAAGCAAATGGCTTTTAGGAATATCTAAATCTAATGCAAAGTCAGTTAATGTAAATTTAGGATCTCTAAAATAGTTATTTATTTCAACTGCCTCGTTAATTTTATTCAGGTATTTTTTGATATTTTGATTCATCTTGTAACTTAGCTGAAGGTCTTGAACGTTTGTTATTTTAACTTTAGAAACTATTTTCCAATGAGAAATATTGGTTATAATATAGTTTTTATTTTCCTTGCTTTGATTGTACAAAAAGGAATAGCCAAAGAGTATTTCTGGAGAGGTTAAAATCTTAGTA
>CAMCDQ010000014.1 GCA_945873505.1 Chitinophaga pinensis | reverse complement strand
AGAAATTCTTTAATGCCTTTTATTTTTTGTAAATATTTCGCAATAAATACTGCTTGAAATTTAATTTTTACGATATTTGTTAGATGAAAACAATTTGGGTTGGTTTATTAGATTATCTACAATTTCTCATCAAGAGGAACCCAGAATGATTTATATCTTTTGATTAAATAAAAAAGCAAAGTTTTACAAAACTTTAATCCTTAAATTTTAAACAAATAAAGATGCCAATATATCATAAACTTGGAGAATTTCCCCAAAAACGTCACACACAATTTGAAAACCCAAAAGGTGGTTTTTACTACGAACAACTTTTCGGAACAGAAGGATTCCATGGCCATTCGTCGCTATCCTATCATGTTCACAGACCAACACAGGTCAAAGAAATTCTAAAATCATATTCAGTTGAACCAAAAATTGCCATTGGCAAAAACATAAAATCATTACTTTTAAAAGGATTTGATTTGCAACCAGAAGACGATTTTTTAAACAGTCGAAAACCAATGCTTGTCAACAAAGATTGCACTATTGGATTGGCCGCACCAAAAAAATCATTGCAAAGCTATTTCTATAAAAATGCCGATGCCGATGAACTGATTTTCATCCACAAAGGGAAAGGAAAATTACGCACTATGTTAGGGAATATTCCATTTGAATATGGTGATTACCTCATTATTCCTCGCGGAATTATCTATCAAATAGATTTTGAAACTTCAGAAAATAGATTGTTTTATGTAGAATCTTTGGCACCTTTTTATACGCCTAAGCGATACAAAAATGAATCGGGTCAACATTTGGAACATTCCCCATTTTGCGAACGCGATTTTATTTTGCCAAACGAACTCGAAACGCATAACGAAAAAGGCGATTTCCTAATCAAAGTCAAAAAAGAAGGAATGATTCACGAAATGGTTTATGCAACTCATCCTTTTGATGTCGTGGGTTGGGACGGATATAATTTCCCTTACGGTTTCAGTATTCACAATTTTGAACCCATTACTGGACGAGTTCATCAGCCGCCACCAGTACATCAAACCTTTGAAACTGCGTCTTTTGTAGTGTGTTCTTTCGTGCCAAGATTGTATGATTATCACCCAAAATCAATTCCGGCACCCTACAATCACAGCAATATTGATAGCGATGAGGTTATCTATTATGTAGCTGGAGATTTCATGAGCCGCAACAATATCGAGCAAGGGCACATCACTTTGCACCCAAAAGGAATTCCACACGGTCCAGCACCTGGCGCAATGGAACGAAGCATTGGACAAACCGTAACCGAAGAATTAGCAGTAATGGTGGACACATTTCGCCCATTAATGGTCACAGAAGCCGCCATGGGAATTGACGATGGTGCCTATTATAAATCTTGGGTAGATTAATTAGGAGCTATTTCCTGCTATCCGTTGCAATCCACTAAATTGCTCGTGCCTCGCAATACCGTGGGATTTCCACTGCTATCAGGGCTAAGGTTTTTAGTAAACAATAAAATTTAAATCCTATTTACCCCTAATAGGAATTCTCCCTTCGGGGGTTAGGGGGCTTATTATGGCAAAAGAAGTAAAATCATTAGAGTACAGTTTAGAGAAAATATTTGAAGGAGCACAAGATTTCCTTCCATTGTTAGGAACCGACTATGTAGAATTCTACGTAGGAAACGCAAAACAATCAGCACATTATTATAAAACCGCTTTCGGATACCAATCATTGGCGTATGCTGGATTGGAAACTGGCGTTCGTGACAGAACGTCTTATGTGCTAAAACAAGACAAAATCAGATTGGTTTTAACCACACCATTAAACGAAAATTCACCAATAAATGATCATCTAAGAAAACACGGTGATGGTGTAAAAGTAGTTGCACTTTGGGTTGAAGATGCTACAAGTGCTTATGAAGAAACCATAAAAAGAGGTGGTCGTTCTTTCATGGAACCAACTGTTGAAAAAGATGAATTTGGCGAAGTGGTTCGTTCTGGAATTTATACTTATGGCGAAACCGTTCACCTATTTGTAGAAAGAAAAAATTATAATGGTGTTTTTCTTCCAGGTTACAAAGAATGGAAATCAGATTACAATCCAGAACCTGTTGGATTGAAATATATCGATCACATGGTTGGAAATGTTGGGTGGAACGAAATGAATACGTGGGTAAAATTCTACGAAGACGTTATGGGATTTGTAAATTTCTTATCCTTTGACGACAAACAAATTCACACTGAATATTCCGCTTTGATGAGTAAAGTAATGTCAAATGGCAACGGACGAATTAAATTTCCTATAAACGAGCCCGCCGAAGGAAAAAAACGTTCTCAAATAGAGGAATATTTAGATTTCTATGGTGGCCCTGGAGTGCAACACATTGCCATTGCAACCGACGATATTATTGGAACTGTAACCCAATTAAAAGCACGTGGAATTGAATTTTTATCGGCGCCACCACATGCCTATTACCAAGCAATTCCCGAAAGATTAGGCGTTCACATGGACATGATGAAAGAAGATTTGAATACCATCGAAAAATTAGCCATTATGGTTGATGCCAATGAAGATGGGTATTTATTACAAATTTTTACGAAACCCGTTCAAGACCGACCAACATTATTTTTTGAAATCATTCAAAGAATGGGAGCAAAAGGATTTGGGGCAGGAAACTTCAAAGCACTTTTCGAATCCATTGAAAGAGAACAATCTTTGAGAGGAACATTGTAAATTTGCTCCAAATCATAAATATATCATAATAAAAACCACCTAAAAGGCGTTATCTTTGCAAAATAAATGTTAAAGTTCATTTTTTGCTAAATATAATTCAATGAATTAACTATCTTTGTTCTCAGAAAATGGGAGTGGTTTCCTGTTTTCTGTATAAATTTTCATAATTTATAGTTTTTTGGTTGGTTAATAGCATAAAAACTCAGTCATTATTTGATTGGGTTTTTTTGTTTTTATACATTTGGAACGGAAATTGCATTTACTATAAAAATCGATTTATATAACCATGAAAAAAGGAATCATTTTCTTGTTGTTTATTCTTCTTGCAAGTTTTGATACTCAAAAAGAAGATGCGTTTGATACTGGCGAATGGTTTAAATTCAGAATTCATTACGGAATCATCAACGCAGGATATGCAACCCTAGAAGTTCAAGAAGCTGTTCGAAATAACAAAAAGGTATTTCACGTAATTGGCAGAGGATATACTACGGGAATGTCAAGATTCTTTTTCAAAGTGGATGATTTATATGAAAGCTACTTTGATAAAACTACTGGAAATCCATATCAATTTGTCAGAAAAATAGACGAAGGTGGTTATACCAAAAACCAAGAAGGATTTTTCAATCAATATACGGATCATATATTATTTAAGGATTATGAAAGCAAAACCGAAAAAACACTTGCTATTCCAAACAATACTCAAGATATAGTTTCTACTTTTTATTATTTGAGAAATCATCCAAATGTTGACAAATTAGAGGTTGGAGAATCCATAGCGATTGACATGTTTTTTGATGGCGAAACCACAAAATTTAAGTTAAAATTCATTGGCAGAGAAGACATTCGTACTAAATTTGGAAAAATTCCAACAATGGTTTTCCGCCCTTTGGTTCAATCTGGACGCGTTTTTAAAGAACAAGAAAGCCTTACAGTTTGGATTTCAGACGACAATAATAAATTACCTATAAGAATAAAAGCAGAACTTGTCATTGGTTCCATAAAAGCGGATCTTGACGGATTTAAAGGATTGAAAAATTCTTTCACAATTAAAGTAAAATAAACATGACAAACCCAAATATATCGGAAGAAATTCTTCAAAAATTAGATGAAAAATTCCAAGAAATAAATCAAAAAACAGAAACCCATTTAGAAGGATTGCTTTGGTCAAAACCAATTACATATTGGGATTATATCCAAACAGATGCCCTTTTGAATCTTCAAACACAAAGAACAACTTTGCCCGATGAAATGGTATTTATAATGTACCACCAAGTAAATGAATTGCTGTTTAAAATGATATTGTGGGAAATTGAACAAATTTCACATAATGATAAATTGGAAACCGCCTTTTTCACAGAAAGAATCATGAGAGTTAGTCGCTATTTTGATATGCTAACGACTTCATTTGATATTATGGGAGACGGAATGGAAGTGGAACAATATATGAAGTTTCGAAATACTTTGACCCCTGCAAGTGGGTTTCAAAGCGCGCAATACCGCTTAATAGAATTCGCTTCAACCGATTTAATTAATTTAATTGATTACCGTTTCAGGGCTTCAATTGACAGAAATACGCCCTATGAACATGCTTTAGAACACATGTATTGGCAAGCGGGCGGAAAAGACCACGCAACGGGTCAAAAATCCTATTTAATTTTAGAATTTGAACGCAAATATAAGCCCTCGTTTTTACGTCACATGGAGGAATACAATACCATAAATCTTTGGCAAAAATTCAAACAATTGCCTGAAAACGACCAAAAAAACCCTGATTTAATTAAAGCAATGCGACATTATGACCACACCGTAAATATTACCTGGGTGATGGGACATTTAAATGCAGCACGAAAATATATTGAAGGCGATGGAGAAGCAACTGGCGGAAGCGATTGGAAAAAATACATGCATCCAAAATACCAAAGAAGAATATTTTTCCCCGAATTATGGAGCGAAGAAGAATTGAAAAATTGGGGGGAAGAAAAATAGTTTAAACAAATAAATAGCGGTTTGAAAAAAATTTCAATTTTAATAATCCTCATTTTATCACTCGTTTCCTGCAATAAATCTGACAAAGAAAAGCAAATTAAAAAAGTGCCGATTGTTGTTGCGTTTGGATTTACACTCAATAATTTTGATGTAATTCAAGACACCATTCAAGACGGCGACACCTTTGGAAGTATTCTAGAAAAACAAAATATAGGAGACAAAAAAGTATATGACATTGTTGAAAAAGTCAAAGATACTTTTGATGTTCGAATGATGCGAATTGACAAACCTTATACAATACTTAGGTCGAAAGGAAAGTCAAAAAAAATGCGCGCTTTTATTTACCAACCCGATCGATTGAGTTATTATGTAATTGATTTGAAAGATTCTATTACGGTTTACAAACACATCAAACCCGTAACTATCCGACGGAGAACTATCGCTGGAGAATTAGACGGTTCTTTATCGGAAACATTAGAAAAAAAGGGAGTTGAAGGAGCATTGGCAACTTCGATTTCTAAAATATATGCGTGGTCGATTGACTTTTTTAAATTACAAAAGGGAGATAAATTTGCGGTGACTTTCACAGAACGCTATATAAATGATTCTGTATATGATGGCGTTGACAGTCTAAAATGCGCCTTTTTTGAATACAAAGGAAAAATAATTTATGCCTTTCCATTTGCACAAAATGAAAATTCTCAAAAATTAGATTTTTACGATGAGGAAGGGAAAGCGCTCAAAAATTTATTTTTAAAAGCCCCTTTGAAATTTGTAAATATTACTTCACGCTTTACTAAACATAGGTTTCATCCTGTGCAGCAAATCTGGAAAGCGCACAAAGGAACTGATTATGCCGCGCCACAAGGAACGCCAATTATGACAACGGCTTCAGGTGTTGTGGAGCAAACTGGTTTTACGGCTGGGAATGGAAATTTCGTAAAAGTGAAACACAACGGCACGTATTCTACACAATATTTACACCTATCGAAAATTATTGCACGACGAGGACAACGAGTAAATCAAGGAGATATTATAGGAAAAGTTGGAAGTACGGGACTTTCTACAGGACCGCATGTTTGCTATCGATTTTGGAAAAATGGCGTTCAAGTTGACGCTTTGCGTTTGAAATTGCCCAATTCAGAACCTATGAATAAAAAGAATTTACCTCGCTTTTTAGCGCAAATGAATCCTTTGAAAAAAGAATTGGATAGTGTGGCGAATTTGCAATTCAAGAAATAGAACGCATTTATTGAAATAAAAACACCTATTTAATCATAATAATTACTTTACAAACATTATTCGTAAATTTGCAATTAAAATAATACGAAACACAAAGAATCCTCACAATAATGGCTTTACAAAACACAAATCCAACTTCAACAACTGCTTGGAAAGAAATTCAGAATCATTTTGAAACAATGAAAAACGTTTCAATGAAAAATATGTTCCAAGAAGATGCTTCAAGAGCGTCAAAGTTTCATATAAAATGGAATGACTTTTTGATTGATTTTTCTAAAAACAGAATCAATCAAGAAACGATGGATTTGTTAGTGAAATTAGCCAACGAAGTACATTTAAAAGAAGCGATTTCAGGTTATTTTGAAGGAGAAATCATCAACAAAACAGAAAACAGAGCGGTTCTTCATACTGCTTTGCGTGCTCCAGAAAAGGCAGTTGTAAATGTTGATGGTCAAAATATTATCCCTGAAATTTATGAGGTAAAAAGCAAAATTAAAGCGTTTACCAATGAAATAGTAAATGGCGTTAGAACAGGTTTTACAGGCAAAGCTTTCACAGATATTGTTAATATTGGAATTGGTGGTTCGGATTTAGGACCCGCAATGGTTGTAGAAGGATTGCAATTTTACAAAAATCATCTGAATGTTCATTTTGTTTCCAATGTTGATGGCGATCATGTGAATGAAATCATCAAAAAATTAAATCCCGAAACGACTTTATTTGTAATTGTTTCTAAAACATTTACAACTCAGGAAACACTTACAAATTCGGAAACCATTCGGACTTGGTTTTTGAAATCAGCAAAGCAAGAAGACGTGGCAAAACACTTTGTTGCCGTTTCTACAAATATTAAAAATGTAACTGCATTTGGAATCAATTCCGATAATGTTTTCCCAATGTGGGATTGGGTTGGCGGAAGATTTTCTTTATGGAGCGCCGTTGGATTATCAATAAGTTTAGCGGTAGGTTTTGATAATTTCGATAAAGTATTAAAAGGCGCAAATGAAATGGACGAACATTTCAAAACGGCAGCTTTCGATAAAAATATTCCCGTGGTTTTGGCATTATTAAGCATTTGGTACAACAATTTCTTTGGCGCCGAAAGTGAAGCCTTGATTCCATATTCTCAATATTTACAAAAATTAGCGCCGTACCTGCAACAAGGAATTATGGAAAGCAACGGAAAAAGTATTGGACGTGATGGAAAACCTGTCAATTATCAAACAGGAACTATAATTTGGGGAGAACCTGGAACGAATTCGCAACACGCATTCTTTCAATTGATTCACCAAGGAACAAAATTAATCCCTACCGATTTCATTGGATTTGTAAATTCTTTATATGGAAATAAAGACCATCACGATAAATTGATGTCTAATTTCTTTGCACAAACCGAAGCGTTATTGAACGGAAAAACCGAAGAACAAGTTAGAAATGAATTTGAGAAACAAGGATTGTCTTCTGAAAAGGCAGATTACTTAGCGCCATTTAAGGTTTTTGAAGGTAATAAACCTACGAATACCATATTAATAAATAGTCTTACTCCAGAAACTTTAGGTTCTTTGATTGCGATGTATGAGCACAAAATTTTTGTTCAAGGAGTAATTTGGAATATTTTCAGTTATGACCAATGGGGTGTTGAATTGGGAAAACAATTGGCAACTTCAATTTTAGAAGAAATTAACTCGACAAATGTTAAAAATCATGATAGTTCTACCCTTTTTCTTTTAAATCACTATTTAAATAAGTGATAAAAGGATATTAATACTTTTTTTTAAGATATTAACCGATGTAAATGATCAATTAAGCAGGTATTACTATTGATTTTTGTGTTTTCTTAACATTAAAAGAAACATTTTAACACATAATTATCATTTAACATTTTATTAACATTAGGAACAAATATAATACTGAAATTTGCGTAAAATTTAAACAAAACAAAAATGAAAAATTTTAAAATCAATTTATTTTTATGTCTGTTTCTTTTAGTTGCAGGAGTTTCATTCTCCCAAGAAAAAGTAAAAGATTCTGTAAAAACTGTTTCTAATCAATTAGAAGAAGTTGTTGTGAAAAGTGGTATTATAGATGTCGCTAAAGACAGAAAAACACCTGTAGCGGTTTCTACTATTAAAGCTTCAGAGATTCAAGCAAAACTAGGAAACCAAGAATTTCCTGAATTATTGAACAATACACCTTCTGTTTATGCTACAAAATCTGGTGGTGGATTTGGAGATTCAAGAGTAAACATTCGTGGATTTAACCAAAACAACATTGCGGTATTAATTAATGGGGTTCCTGTTAATGACATGGAAAATAGTGCGGTATACTGGAGTAACTGGGCTGGACTTTCTGATGTTACAACTTCAATGCAAGTTCAAAGAGGATTGGGGTCTTCTAAATTAGCTATTTCATCTGTGGGTGGAACTATAAATGTTGTTACTAGAACTGCAGACATCAAAGAAGGTGGAAGCGTTTCTTCTGGAACTGCTAATGACAACTACTTAAAAACTACTGCTTCTTATTCTACTGGATTAATGAAAAACGGTTTGTCGGTTTCTGTTTTATTAAGCCAAACAAGAGGAGATGGTTATGTAGATGGAACTAAATTTGCCGGAGCTAATTACTTTATCGGATTAGGATATAAATTAAATGAAAAACATGATTTTCAATTTATAGTTACTGGCGCACCACAATGGCATAACCAACGTAGCGCTGCTCCAACTATTGCACAGTATATTAAATATGGTAATCCTGCCAAAATGGATCCAAATATCAGATACAATTCTGATTGGGGAATGTTAAATGGTGAAGAATATAGTTTTAGAACTAACTTTTATCACAAACCTGTAATGTCATTAAATTGGGATTATAAAATTTCTGATAAAATGAAATTATCTACCGTTGTATATGGATCGTGGGGTCGTGGTGGAGGTTCTAACGGAACTGGAGCGATTAGAGGTAATAGATTTTTCGCAGATAATTTAAGAAAAGCAGATGGTACTATAAACGTAGATTTAATTCAATCTTGGAACTCAGGACAAGCTGTTTCTATTCCTGGAACAATAGGTACATCTACAAGAGGTTTAACGGCTGGACAATTCCAAAATAATAATGCAACTGCAAATAACACTACAAATGGTATTTCTAAAATTTCATCTATCAACTCTCATAACTGGTATGGAGGTATTGTTAACTTAAACACGAAACTTACTGATAAATTAACATTAGATTTTGGTATTGATGCAAGAACCTATAGAGGTATTCATTATCAAGTATTAAACGATTTATTAGGAGCTTCAAGTTTTAACAACTTAGCAGGTGATGCAAACAACTTAAATACAGTTTCAACATTCCAATATGCTACAAAACCTCACTTAAATCCTTTATGGAATACAGATTACCAAAAAGCGATTAACTATAATAATGATGGTTTAGTTAATTGGCTTGGAGCATTTACGCAATTAGAATACTCTACAGAAAAATTGACATTGTTTTTACAAGCTGCGGTTTCTCAACAAGGTTTCAAAAGAGTAGATTATTATAAATATTTATCATCTAATCCATTATCATCAACAGATTATAAAAATATATTAGGTGGAAATTTAAAAGGAGGCGCAAACTATAACATTGACAAAAAAAACAATGTGTATGTGAATGCAGGATTTTATTCTAAACAACCTTTCTTTAATGCGATTTACATCAACAATGCTTCTTTAGTAAATGAAAACTTAACTAATGAGAAAATCATGGGACTTGAAGCAGGTTATGGTTTCAAATCTAAAATGTTTTCTACTAATGTAAATGTATACAGAACTACTTGGAAAGACAGATTTATTAGATTAACAACTAATATTAATCATGATGGAATTTCTACAACTCCAACAATTCCTGGTTCTGCCTTCTTAGAAGGTGTGGAGCAAATTCACATGGGTACTGAGTTAGATTTCGTATTCAAACCTTTCAAGAAATTAGATATTAATGGAATGTTCTCATACGGAGACTGGAGATATGGAAGTAATGTAACCGCTAGTTACCAAGATGATAACAATGTGGTTATTACAAATCCAACAACTAATGAAGCTTTCAAAGAAACTTTATATACTGATGGGTTAAAAGTGGGTGATGCGGCTCAAACAACAGCTGCTTTAGGATTTTCTTATGAAGTTTTAACAAGAGTAAGATTAGATGCTAATTACAGATACATTGACAGATTATATGCTTCAATTGATCCTGTTAACTTTAAAACTCAAGCAATTGCGGATAAAGGTTCATTACAATTGCCTTCATTTGGATTAATGGATGCTGGTTTTTCATACAAATTGCTAGTTGGAAAAGACAAAGCAAATACAGTAAATTTCCGTTTGAACGTAAACAACGTTTTGGATGAAGTTTATATCGCTGAATCAAGAACTAACAACACTGCAAAAACACAAGCTGATTTTATGACTGGTACAGTTCCGAACCTTACAGCGTATCAATTGTACCAGCAAACTGGTCTTTATGATGGTGTTGATACAACAAATCAAGTTTTCTTCGGATTTGGAAGAACTTGGAACTTTACAATTAGTTATAACTTCTAATAATTTAGAAAGTTAAACACGCTATTAAAACGGCATTCTTTAATTAGAGTGCCGTTTTTTTATGCTTTTTTCTTTATATTTGTTTAAATTAAAAACTAATTAAAAATGAATTTATACACTTTCCTACAAAAATTTCACTCCGGCTGGGCTTGCCTAGTTTTATTATTATTAGTATTTGTAATTGTTAATTCAATTATTGGATTGACTTCAAAAAAAGAGTTTGCCCCAAAAGATAGAAAAATTGCCCTATTTGGTTTAATCGGATCTCACATACAATTATTAGTAGGTTTGGTACTTTATTTTGTTTCCCCATTAGGATTTAACTCTTTAGGACAAATGTCGGACAAGGCATTGCGATTGACTTCATTAGAACATCCCTTGCTTAATTTAATCGCTATTGCCCTAATCACAATAGGATGGGTGAAACATAAAAAAGCAACAAAAAGCAAATTAAAATTCAAATCTTTTGCTGTTTTTTATACGTTAGGGTTGCTATTAATTTTAGCCAGAATTCCCTGGCATTTATGGTTTTAATAAAACTACTTAGACCCTTGTCTAAAAGTATTTATTAACCCCATTCAATCAAACACCCGTTTATGTTACAACAACAAAAAATAGTATTCACCGCAATTTTGTGTCTCCTTTTATCCCTTTTTGGCCGACCAATTCAAGCACAAAAAAACAGTAAAAAGACTACTCAAAAAGTAGTAATAGATACGGTTAAAACTAAAGCTATTGCCATAGATACCATAAAACCCCGATTAAAATTAAAGGCCTTCAAGACCAAAGCGCAAGCTTCTTATTATGCTAATAAATTTAACGGGAGAAGAACTTCAAGTGGCATCCGATTTAGTAATGATAAATATACTGCTGCCCACAGAAAACTCCCTTTTGGAACTAAACTAAAAGTCACCAATGAATCCAATGGAAAATGGGTAATTATAGAAGTGATTGACCGCGGACCTTTTTCTAGAGGTCGGGAAATTGATCTTTCAAGACGTGCATTTATGGAAATTGCTTCCAATAAAAATAGCGGCGTTATTATAGTAAAATTAGAAATAATAGAAAACTAATTACCAATTTTTAAAGGGGTTTATACTTAAATAAGAGTTGTAATATTTTTTGTTATTCGTAACTTCTTCGCCCAACCAATCTGGTTTTTCAAAGGCTTCGTCTTCCGATTGTAATTCAATTTCAGCTAAAAATAGCCCTTCATTTTCGCCAAAAAACTCATCAACCTCATAGACATGATTTCCGAATTTTATTTCATATCGGGTTTTATTAATTACACCGCTTTCGCAAAGTTCCAATAGCGTTCTAGCTTCGTTAACTGGTATTTCTTTTTCCCATTCAAAACGACTCAATCCCGTTTCATTTCCTTTTCCTTTAATGGTTAAATAGCCCTGATTTCCTTTTATTCGAACTCGAACTGTTCGCTCAGGATTAGAATTTAAATAGCCTTGAGAAATCTCATTTTTATCAAATGAATTCTTTTTAAAGGCTTCCGATTTTACTAAAAATTTCCGTTCTATTTCTATCATCTTAAAAAAACCAAGTGGCTACAAATATTGCCGTAATTACACAAATCACATCCACAATAAGCATGGTTCCCAAGGCGTAACGGGTGTTTTTTATATTAACAGAACCAAAGTAAACCGCAATAACATAAAAAGTGCTTTCGGCACTGCATTGGAATATACTACTCAATCTTCCCGTTAAGGAATCGGCTCCAAAAGTATTCATAGAATCAATTAAAAAACCACGAGATCCCGCCGAACTGAATGGTCTTAGCAACGCAACCGGCAAAGCATCAGTGATTTCTTTGCTAACGCCCATATTGGAAAAAGCAAAGGCAATCCACTCACTAATAATTTCAAATAATCCGCTGTTTCTAAATAACGAAATGGCGACTAGCATTCCTAAAACATAAGGGAAAATGGTGACTCCCGTTTTCACACCATTGTTGGCTCCTGAAACAAAAGCTTCAAAAACAGTAGTATTTGCCGTTGCAAATTTCTTCTCTTTAAAAAATGAAAAAATTAAGGTGAAAGCAATAATTCCAACCAATATCAATGCGGAAAGATTAGAGGTAAAGTAATTTTTCCCTATGATATCCAAATGGTTAACATACATCAATAAACCTATAATTGCAGCGATTAATGTTATCAAAGCGATTACTAAAGAAGCGCTTTTGAAATTTATTTTTTGCTTAATTCCAACAATTAAAAAGGCAGCAATTGTTCCGATAAAAGAAGTGATAATGCAAGGCAACATTACATCGGCGGGGTTGGTAGCATTGGCGGCAGCTCGATAACCTATTATTGAAGTGGCAATTAAAGTCAGCCCCGAAGCATGCAGACACATAAACATAATTTGTGCGTCACTCGCTTTGGCTTTATCGGGATTTATTTCTTGTAAACTTTCCATTGCTTTTAACCCAAATGGCGTAGCTGCAGAATCCAATCCTAAGAAATTAGCGGCAAAATTCAAGGTCATGTAGGAAATTGACGGGTGATTTTCGGGAACGCTTGGAAATACTTTTACAAACACGGGACTCAGTAATTTTGCTAGTTTTTCTGACGCACCAGAAATGATTAATAGCTCCATCAATCCACAAAAAAATGCCAAATAAGCAAGAAGTGGCAAAATCAAATCAAGTAATGTATTTTTACATGTTGGCAATAACCCATCGGCTTTTTGAACACCGCTGAAAATTTTTACGGTTTTCGCCGAATAAACGTAAGTCGTATCAGGATTTGAAGCGATTTTATCAATAACAATCGTTTTGTCGGGAGCATTTTCAATACTGTCTTTTATGAAAACTGGAACTTGATTGAGGTATTTCTCAGAGATAATAATTGGGTCGCCTTTTTTACCATTTATCATAAAATCAAGCGTGTAACTGTTTCCAGAGAACAAGCTAATTAATACAAAAGCAATAGAAGAAATAAATATAACCAACCAAAATCTACTTAAAACCATAATTTATTTTTTTTGTAAAAGTAAAAAAGTTAAACACAAATTTCACAAATTATCACAAATTAATCTGTGTGAATCTGGGCTACTTATATTTACACGTGAATAATTTCCTCCTCAATCAAAAGATCTTCCCGACGCAAACGCAGAAATATTTGTGCTACGGCAATAGTGTCTTTTTCGCAATAGGTTACAATTCTATCGATGTCTTTTTCTATATAATAAACATGACCAACTTGACTTCCGTCGATATCACCTTTTGGAGAAGGGATTCCGAGAATTTTTGTCAGTAATTTCAAAGAAGTAAAATGTTTATAATCACCAAATTTCCATAATTCTAAAGTATCCAAATGGGGAATTTCCCAAGGTTTTTTGCCAAATAAATTTAGCTTGTTTGGAATGGCAATTTGATTGATAATCATCCTTCTAGCAATAAATGGAATATCGAATTCTTTTGCGTTATGACCACATAAAACGTGTTGCGGCTTATTGAAATGATTGTTCAAGAGATTGATAAAATCATGAAGGATTTTCTTTTCATCTCCAAAAAAAGAAGTCACTCTAAAGTGCCGAATGTCTCCTTTAATGGTAAAATAACCAACCGAAATACAAACGATTTTTCCAAATTCAGCCCAAATTCCTGCACGGTCATAAAAATCTTCTGGCGTATATTCTTCCTTTCTTTGGTATTGTGTTTTGTGTTCCCAAAGATCTTTCATTTCGGCATCCAAATCCTTATAATCGGAAGCCTCCGGAACGGTTTCAATATCTAAAAAAAGAATGTTTTCAAGGTTAATTTTTTCTATCATTGGGCTAGTATTTTGTAGGTTTCATCGATATATACAAAAAAATCATCGCTGTGTGGGGAAGTTTTTGATTGTTTTTTTATTTGATTTCCTAATCGAACTATGATTAACTCGTCTTGAGGAATTACGATTACGTATTGTCCCAAATGGCCGCGCATATAAAATATTTTCTTGCCTTTGTAATCGCTCAACCACCAGCCATAACCGTATTCTGGAGATTCTTTAAATCTTGGCATAATCGATTTTGCAATGAACGTGCTGTCTAAAAGTTGTTTGCCGTTCCATTTTCCATATTGTTTGTATAGTTTTCCAAAACGGGCAAAATCTCTAGCATCACTTGCAATACAACAAAAAGCTTTTACAATTCCGCCTTTTTTATCGGTTTGCCAAAGCGCATCGTTTTCGGCTCCCATTGGTTTCCAAAAATTCTTTGAAACATAATTTGGCAAACTTTCGCCCGTCGCTTTTTCAATGACCATGGCTAATAATTGGGTGTTCCCGCTCAGGTATTTATATTTTTTTCCTGGCTCATCAACGCCTTTTAATCCTAAGATTACTTTACTTAAATCGTCTGTGAAATAGGCGCGAGTGGTTATTGAAAAAGGGCTGTAATACGCTTCGTCCCAATTTAATCCTGATGCCATGGAAGACAAATCACCAACGGTCATTTTTGCTGATTTTCCTTCTTTAAATATAGGAAAAAAGTCAGAAACCAATTGGTCTAAACTTTTGATTTTTCCTTCCATTATGGCCTTTCCTAGCGAAGCCGAAACAATACTTTTTGCCATAGAAAAGGAATTCGATTTGGAGTTTTTATCGAAACCATCATAATAACTTTCGTGCCAAATACTATCATTTTTTATGATTAAAAAAGCAACAGTTCCTATTTGTTTGTGAAGTTGTTCTAAAGCTGGAGTTGATTTAACCTTATTGTAGTTATTATGAATTGCCCAAGGTTGCGCAACGTCACTTTTGGTTATTGTATCGTTATCAAATTCTTTGTAGTCTTCTAAATAGGCGGTTTGGTGTCCTTTTATGTATATTGTTCGAACGGCTTTTATCAGATAATCGACATTAAAAGCATAGGCTAATACAATTATTGTGATTAGAAATACGGCAATACCAAGGAATAGTTTTTTTAATAATTTCATTAGAAGTGGATTTTAATTGGTTGAAATAAAATTTAGTTTATATACGAATTTACGGAATTTCTTTGAAACTAAATTCATTCTATAGACTATTTATAAATCATCAATTAAAGATTACTTTTAGTAGTATTCAAAATGGCTCCGATTTTTAGCCCAGACAGTAGCGGCATCCTGTTGTGGCGGGGTTCGCCACAAGAGATATAGCGGATGGCGGGAATTGCTCCTGATTACTTCGTGCCTCGCAATGACTTTATTTAAAATCGCTATACATATAGGCTTCCAAACCTTTTAATTCTTCGTCGGACATGACTTTTGTAAGTGCAAAATTAGTTTTCATTACTTCATATTGAGAAGGGTCAACTATTGGTTTTGCGTCGTCTTTTAGGAAGGAAACGATGTCGCCATTTTGAGCTTTGTAGATTTTTGCAATGTCTTGAACGCTTGGTCCCACTAGCTTTTCATCGATTCTGTGACAGGCAACACAATTGCCTTTTCCTTCAAAAATAGTCTTTCCAAGTTGCTCGGGTGTTTGAGAAACTTCGGTTGGATTGGGTTGCCCAAAAGCTTCTTGGCTTTCTTTTTTACAAGAAATAACGAATATAAGACACCCGAATAAAACTACATTTTTCATTGTTATTGGTTTAAAATGATAGCTGCTTCTTTAGCAAAATAAGTCGAAATTAAACTTGCTCCTGCCCTTTTGATACACATTAATTGTTCCATCATGATTTTGTCGTGATCGAGCCAACCCCTTTCGGAAGCAGCTTTAATCATTGCATATTCGCCAGAAACTTGGAAAACTGTTACGGGAACATTCACCGCATTTTTGACTTCGCGAACAATGTCAAGATACGCAATTCCAGGTTTTACCATCACCATATCGGCACCTTCTTCAACATCCATTAAGGCTTCTTTGATGGCTTCGATGCGATTGGCATAATCCATTTGGTAAGTTTTTTTGTCTTTTGGAACTTCAATATCCGCGTCTTTTGGAGCACTTCCCAAAGCATCACGAAAAGGGCCGTAAAATGCCGAAGCATATTTAGCCGAATAGCTCATAATGCCCACATTTTGAAATCCCGCTGCGTCTAATCCCTGACGCAAACGCAAAACACGACCGTCCATCATGTCGCTCGGTGCCACAAAATCGGCACCCGCTTGCGCATGCGAAACGGCCATTTTTACTAAAGCGTCGTTAGTAGCATCATTTGCCACATCGCCGTTTTCTATAATTCCGTCGTGACCATAAATAGAATATGGATCCAAAGCCACATCAGGCATTACAATCATTTCAGGGCAAGCTGCTTTGATGGATTTGATGGCGCGTTGCATCAATCCGTTTGTGTTCCAAGCTTCTTTTCCGGTGTTGTCTTTTAGCGATTCATCTACTTTTACGTAAATGTTTACGGCGCGAATTCCTAAAGCAAACAATTCTTTGACTTCTTCGACTGTTAAATCTATCGAACGACGAAAAATTCCTGGCATTGATGAAATTTCAACTTTATAGTTTTCGCCTTCTGTAATGAACATTGGAAACATAAAATCACTCGGACTTAATGTTGTTTCGCGAACTAAACTTCTAATGGATTCGTTTACTCTTAATCTGCGACCTCTTTGTAATGGGAACATAAATAAGCCCCCTATCCCCCAAAGGGGGGAATTCCTATCAGGGGTCAATAGGTTTTTAGTTAATACATTATTTTTATTGTTTTTAGACTCCTATTTCTTCTTGCGAAGTTCCCCCTTCGGGGGTTAGGGGGCTAGCCATTCTCTCGGATTCTCTAATACTTCAACTAATTTTTCTTCTTCGCTTCCTTTTTCAGGATGATGATCGTAAACCCACTGAACATGTGGCGGCAAACTCATTAATATACTTTCAATTCTTCCGTTGGTTTTCAAGCCGAATAACGTGCCTTTGTCGTGTACCAAATTGAATTCAACATATCTTCCACGACGTATTTCTTGCCAATTTCTATTGGCTACCGAATAGGGTAAATTTTTTCTTTTTTCGACAATTGGAACATACGCTTCCAGAAAACTATCACCGACTTCTGATACAAAACTGAACCAATTTTCCATTGACATATCATCATTTGCTTTGCAATAATCGAAAAATAATCCCCCAATTCCGCGGGCTTCATTGCGATGTGCATTCCAAAAATAGTCGTCACATTGTTTTTTATATTTTGGATAAAAATCTGGATTGTGTTTGTCGCAAGCGGTTTTACACGTTTGATGAAAATGTTTTGCATCTTCCTCAAACAAATAATAAGGCGTTAAATCTTGACCTCCACCGAACCATGAATTTATTACATTTCCATTATCATCATACATTTCAAAATAGCGCCAATTCGCGTGAACGGTGGGCGCCATTGGATTTTTTGGATGCAAAACCAAACTCAATCCGCAGGCAAAAAAATCAGCTTCGCCCACATTGAATATTTTTTGCATAGCTTCTGGTAATTTTCCATGCACTGCAGAAATATTCACTCCGCCTTTTTCGAAAACCGCTCCGTTTTCTAGTACGCGTGTTCGTCCTCCTCCTCCTTCAGGTCTGTCCCAAATATCCTCACGGAATTTAGCAACGCTGTCAGTAGCTTCTAATCCAGCACAGATTTGGTCTTGTAGGTTTTGTATGTAGTAGTAGAATTTATTTTTCATTTTTTTAATCTTAAAGCTAACAGCTATCTGCTGACAGCTTATTTACCATACTCCTTCACCGCATCGATAAACGCCTTCGCGTGATCTACCGGAATATTTGGTAAAATTCCGTGACCTAAATTGGCGATGTACTTGTCTTTTCCGAATTCGTCAATCATTTGGTGAACCATTTTCTTGATAACTGGAATTGGCGAAAGCAAACGACTTGGATCAAAATTTCCTTGCAAAGTGATGTTTCCACCTGATAAATATCTTGCGTTTCGTGGCGAACACGTCCAATCCACTCCAAGTGCCGAAGCCCTGCTTTTTCCCATTTCTCCCAAGGCAAACCAACATCCTTTTCCGAAAACAATAACATGTGTTTCGTCTGCCAAAGCTTCCACAATTTGGTTAATGTATTTCCAAGAGAATTCTTGATAATCCACTGGCGAAAGCATTCCGCCCCAAGAGTCGAAAATTTGAACGGCATCAACACCTGCTTTTACTTTTTCTTTCAAATATAAAATAGTCGTGTCGGTAATTTTTTGTAATAATACGTGTGCTGCAACTGGATTTGAAAAACAAAACCCTTTGGCAGTATCGAAACTTTTTGATCCTTTTCCTTCCACCGCATAACAGAAAATCGTCCAAGGCGAACCAGCGAAACCAATTAATGGCACCTCATCGTTCAACATTTCTTTAGTCAATTTTATAGCATCCATTACATAACCCAAAGTTTCTCGGATATTAGGAACAATTACTTTTTCGACATCCTGAATAGTACGAATTGGATTGGGTAAAAACGGACCGAAATTCTCTTTCATCAAGACTTCAATTCCCATTGCTTGTGGAACAACCAAAATATCCGAGAATAAAATCGCCACATCAGGACCAATCCTGCGAATGGGCTGAACCGTAATTTCAGCTGCTAATTCTGGTGTTTGGCATCGCGTAAAAAAATCATATTTATCACGCAAAGCAATGAATTCTGGCAAATATCTTCCGGCTTGACGCATCATCCAAACTGGTGGGCGTTCTACTGTTTCTCCTCGTAATGCTTTTAAAAATAGGTCGTTTTTAAGCCCCCTAACCCCCGAAGGGGGAATTTGAATATCTATATTGTTCATTATATTAATTTATTAAAACTTTTAAACTTTCTAAATTTTAGTATTCTTTTTAACTTTATAAACTTCCCGAATTCCCCCTTTGGGGGTTAGGGGGATTTATTTATACTCTTCGATACATTCTTCAATCACGTCTTCAATTGACGGTTGGGCTGCAATAATTATATTTTTCACTGTTTTTGGTAATGCATCCGCGGTTGTTTCGCCGATACAAAAGCAAAGTTCTTTTTTTATGGTATTTTCTTTCAAGTAACTTTCCACTCCCGACGGACTAAAAAACAAAATTGCTTCAACAGCAGCTTTTATTTTTTGTGGTGTTAAAGTCGTTTCGTACACCTGAATTTCATTAAACTTAATTTTTGCTTCTTTCAGTGCTTTTGGCAAGGTTTCCTTTCGCAAATTTCCACTGAAAAAAGTATAGCTTTCATTGGCATAAATCAAAGTGATAATTTCAGCCAAATCCGATGCATATCCCGTATAAGCAATTACATTAAACCCACTTTCAGACAATAAAATCTTGGTTTTTAATCCAACACAAAATACATTTTTAGTTTTTAACGCATCACAATCTGGCTGAAGCAATAAACTTTGTGCTGCATTTTGACTTGTAATAATCAAATTATCATTGATTTCTTTAAGTTCAAATTTTTGATTTTTGATTTGAATAAAATCGTATTCAATAACATTAAAACTAGCTGATTCTAATGCCTGTTTCTGATTGTCAGAAAGTAATTTTGTTGATAAAATTTGGATTGCACTCATTATTTTTTCAATGCTTCTTTAATATTTTTCATTAGTTCTGCTCCGCCATTGTTCAAAATTTCTTTGGCTAATTCAAAACCTAATTTTTTCCATTGTTCAATTGGCACCACTTTTTCGACTTCAAATTTTTGTTTTCCATCTAATGAAAAAAGCGCGCCTTTAAATTCGATAGTGTCTTCGGTGAATTTTGCAATTGCTCCAATTGGCGCTGTACAACCACCTTCCAAAGTTTTTAAAAATTGTCTTTCTATATAGGTGCAAATATCGGTTTCAAGATCATTAAGTTCTGAAACTGCCTCTTTGCAAAACTCGTCATTTGCCATTGCTACAATTACCATTGCACCTTGTGCTGGCGCGGGAATCATCCAATCAAGATTAATATAATCTAATCCGATTTTTTCTCCTTCTCCTTTGGAGAGGGTTGGGGTGAGGCCTATTCTTTCTAGTCCTGCTGCTGCAAATATGGCTCCGTTCCAATCACTTTCATTCAATTTTTGCATTCTCAAATTCACATTTCCACGCAAATCAACTACTTTGTGAGTCGGATATTTATGCAGCCATTGCGCTTGACGACGCAAACTTCCTGTTGCAATAATTCCATTTCCTGTTAAGAAATCCAGATTATTTTTATAAACTAAAATGTCCTTTTCGTTGGCACGCTCTAAAACAGCAACTTGAACAATTCCAATTGGCAAAGCTGTTGGCACATCTTTCATAGAATGCACCGCGATATCAATTTGACCATTAATCATAGCGGCATCAAGGGTTTTTGTGAAAATTCCCGTGATTCCTAATTCATATAATGGTTTGTTGAGTAGAATATCGCCTGTGGATTTTACTGCGATGATTTCGGTTTTATATCCTAAATCGTTTAGTTTTTTTTCTACCGTGTGCGCTTGCCAAAGTGCTAATTCACTATCACGAGTTCCAATACGTATCACTTTTTGAGCCATTTTTAAGTAGTTTTGAAATATATACTTTAAGGTTTTATGATAATGTAATTTTGTATTTTTCTTCAATTATTGAAGTTGTTTTCACTGGTAATTGTTGTCCAATTTGAAAAACTTTTTCAATAAAATCGATACTTTCATCCACCGATGTGTTTTCATCTTTCAAATGGCTTGCAAAATGATTCGTAATTTTTTGAATGATTCTACTGCTAATTAATTCTGCTTGTTCTTCATCAAAATTAGTTAGTTTTTTCCGCTGAAAATTCAATTCATTGGCGGCAATATCATTCAATTTTGCTTTCAAAGCGTGAATTGTTGGTGCGTGTTTACGACCATTCATCCAAATATTAAATTCCATTTTGATGTCTTCAATAATTGCTTCGGCAGCAGGAATATGTTGTTTTCTTCGTTCCAAAGTGTCGTCGGTCATTTGTGATAAATGATCGATGTGAATTAAAGTCACACCTTCCAAATCCTTTACATTTTCGTTTACATTTTTTGGGATCGACAAATCCAGAATTAAAATTGGTTTTTTCAAATTCAAAATTGCTTTATCAATCGTGGGATTTTGAGCGCCAGTAGCAACGACAACAACATCTGCTTTTTGAAGTTCCAAATGCAATTCTGCATAGTCTTTGACTATCAAATTCAATTTTCCTGCTAATTTTTCGGCTTTATCTTTGGTACGATTAATTAATGTAATTTGTTCGTTTTTGGTATGTTTTACTAAATTTTCGCAGGTATTCCTTCCGATTTTTCCTGTTCCAAAAAGCAGAATATTTTTATTTCCAATATTCTCAACATTTTTAATAATATATTGAACCGATGCAAAAGAAACGGATGTTGCTCCAGAACTGATTTCGGTATCGGTTTTAATTTTTTTACTCGCTTGAATTACAGCATTTATCAATCGATCCAAATAGGTATTTATTAATCCTAGTTTTCTAGATTCGGCAAAGCTTACTTTTAGTTGACTAATAATTTCAAAATCTCCAAGAATTTGACTGTCTAAGCCAGTTCCCACTTGAAAAATATGATTTATAGCTTCTTGTCCTTTGTAGATAAAACCAAACTCTTGAAACCCTTCAACCGTTCCTTGGCTGTGTTCACAAATTAGTTTTATTAGTTGGAATGGGTGTTCTGCAAAACCATAAATCTCCGTTCTATTGCAGGTTGAAGTCACAATTAAACTCTCAATTCCTTCTAATTTTGCTTGTTCAAGCAAACGAGTTTTGGCAGCGACATCTAAACTGAATTTCCCTCTAATTTCGGCATCTGCTTTTTTATAGCTTAATCCCACAGAATAAAAATAGAGCTGTTTCGATTGATTATTTTTCATATATTCACTTTATAAAAAGTTTGACAAAATTATAATTATAGTTTTTAGAAAAACAACGCTTAAAGGACTATTTGTGTCGCTATGAGATTTTTTGGTTCTAAATCGTTACTTTTGTATAAAAATTTCTATTTTTGTAATGAAATATAGGTGTTAAGAGATTTTAATTTAGAGTCGTTCTAAATAAAGCAACATGATAATTATCACTTTTTAATAAAAAAATACCGCTATGGGTTCTCAAGAAGTTATAAAAATTGAAGATGATTTTATTCTAATTCGCTTTCAAAACGATGAAAATGAAACCTTTCAAGTTGAAAAACAAATAAGTCAAGGGCTTATTCAATTTCATTTTGGAATCAAAGGCAAGGCGAAATTTATTTTCAATCAAGGCAATTACACTTTAGATTTGAAAGAAGAAAAATCGTTATTGCTTTATAATCCGCAGAAAGAATTACCCTTAAATTTAATATTAGAACCTCAAACTTGGGTGATTTCTGTGATAATTTCTATCAAAAAATTCCACGCTTTATTTTCTACAGAAGCCAGTTATATTCCTTTTTTGAGTGGCGATAATCAGGATAAAAAATATTATAACGAAAGTGATATTAGTCCTTCGATGGCAATTGTATTGAGCCAATTGTTTCATTATAATTTACATCCAAATATTAAAAACCTATATTATAAAGGAAAAGGATACGAATTATTGAGTTTATATTTCAATCGTTCCGAAGATCCAGATGCCGAACAATGTCCGTTTTTGATTGACGAAGAAAATGTAATGAAAATTAAAAAAGCCAAAGAAATTGTAATTGCAAATATGGCAGAACCCCCGGGTTTACAAGAATTAGCGGATCAAGTAGGATTGAATTTAAAGAAATTGAAAATGGGTTTCAAACAAATTTATGGTGATACTGTTTATGGATTTTTGTTTGATTACAAAATGGATTGCGCCCGAAAATTACTCGACAGCGGTTCCTATAATGTAAACGAAGTAGGTTTGAAAATTGGCTACAGCACAGGAAGTCATTTTATTGCCGCTTTCAAAAAGAAATTTGCTACAACGCCAAAAAAATATTTAATGTCGATTAATACAAATGTGTAAATTTCTATAAATGAATCAACGGATAATTGGTTTTGATTTGGCGAGAGCTTATGCCATTTTTGGTATGTTCATTGTAAACTTTAACTATTGTTTTGGCTCGGTTTTACAAACCAATGAGCCTGTTGGGCGATTTTTAAATTTTTTTACCGGAAATTCAACTTCTATTTTTATCATTTTAGCGGGAATGGGCGTTTCTTTATTGGTAAATAAAACAGAAGATTCTGCTAAAGAAAAAACAAAATTACGTTCCATTATTTTTAAACGCTCTTGGTTTTTATTAGCAATTGGACTACTCCTTTTTACATGGTGGCCAGGAGATATTTTACATTTTTATGGAGGATATATGCATTTAGCTGCTTTTATTTTGTTTATACCCAAACGCTATTATTTATGGGTTGCTTCGTTTGTAATTATAGTTTATCATGTTTTGTTATGGCTAATTCCTGTTGAAACTTCATGGAATTTTAACACTTTTGAATATGCAGATTTTTGGACTCCAATCGGATTCTTGCGAAATACTTTTTACAATGGTTGGAATTCTTTTTTACCCTGGTTTTCTTTTTTTGCTTTAGGAATGTGGCTCGGAAAATTAAATTGGAATTCGACTATAGTTCGAAAAAAAGTGTTTTTCATAGGCTTTTTACTTTTTACAATTGTTCAACTGATTCGATTTTGGGCAAAAAATCCTTTTATTGATGATTTTACACATCGGTATATTTTAAGCGAATATTTTCCTCCTTATTTTCCTTTTTTAGCTGTAACCGCTGGATTTGCATTGATGGTAATTCCTATTTGTATGCATGTTGGTGAACGATTTTCACAAAACAAAATAATCCAACTATTAGCACAAACCGGAAAAATGACTTTGTCGTTTTATGTTATTCATATTACCCTTGGGATGTTGCTTTTAGAACAAATAACCCATAAAAAATACACTGGCTTTTTAGAAGATGAAACGCCAACTTTACCTATTTATATCTTGCTTTTTGCCATTTTCTTTTTTATTATGTGTGTGTGTTTTAGTTGGTTTTGGAGTAAAAAATTTAAAAATGGTCCTCTAGAAACACTCATGAGAAAAATTTCAAATCAAAACAATTTATAAATCAATCATAAAAATAGAAAGAAAAAAAGAAGTTTAATTACTTTTATAACATAATAAATAAATAAAATGAAAGGTGTATTATTAGTCAATTTAGGTTCTCCAGAAAGTCCAACTGCAAAAGATGTTAAGCCATATTTGGATGAGTTTTTAATGGATAAATATGTAATTGACGTTCCATTTTTATTGCGAGCTTTATTGGTTCGTGGAATTATTTTACAAACAAGGCCAAAAAAATCAGCTGCCGCTTACGCCAAAATTTGGTGGGAAGAAGGTTCGCCATTAGTAGTGATTTCGGAAAGAATGCAGAAGAAAGTTCAGGCACAAACTGCAACTCCTGTTGCATTAGCGATGCGTTACGGGAAAATGTCAATCCTGAAAGGGTTGCAGGAATTAAAAGACAAAGGCGTTGATGAAGTTTTGTTGTTTCCTTTGTATCCGCAACACGCGATGGCTTCGACAACTACCATTTTAGAATTGGCAGAAGAGCACAGAAAAAAATATTTTCCTGAGATGAAATTCACAATTGTTCCTGCTTTTTATAACAAACCAGATTACATTTCAAGCTTGGGGAATTCTATCAAAAAGCATTTGGAAGGTTACGATTATGATCATTTATTGTTCTCCTATCACGGGATTCCAGAGCGCCATATTCGCAAAACCGACATAACGAAATCACATTGCAAAATAGACGGTTCTTGCTGCAACACACCTTCTCCAGCACACGAATTTTGTTACCGCCACCAATGTTATGAAACTACAAAACAGGTTGTTAAATATTTAGGAATTCCAGAAGGAAAATACAGTCAAACGTTTCAATCAAGATTGGCGGGCGACAAATGGTTGACTCCATATACCGATGTGGAAGTGAACAAAATGCCAGAAAAAGGAATTAAGAAATTAGCGGTTGTAACACCTGCATTCGTGTCGGATTGCTTGGAAACATTAGAAGAAATTGCAATGGAAGCCAAACACGAATTTATAGAACACGGCGGGGAAAATTTTATGGCAATTCCTTGTATGAACGACGGCGATGAATGGTGTGGAGTGGTTGGAAATTGGATTGAAGAATGGGTTAAAAAATAACTTTGCATCACAAATTCACAAATTAATTATATTAAATTCGCGGCTAATTTATAAGAATAATGGAATACTACAACTACCTAAAATCGCTTCATCTCATTTTTGTAACCACTTGGTTTGCAGGACTTTTTTATATTGTCCGCCTTTTTGTTTACCAAATTGAAGCCAACGACAAACCATCGCCTGAAAAGGAAATCTTGCAAAATCAATATAAGATAATGACGTATCGATTGTGGTACATTATCACGTGGCCAAGTGCGATTTTAGCAAGTATTTTTGCTTTTTGGATGTTGTTTTTTACAGATATTGGAAATGCGTGGTTGCTAATGCCTTGGATGCACGTGAAATTAGGATTTGTATTTTTATTATATTTATATCATATCAAGTGCCATCAAATGTATTTGCAATTGCAAAAAGGGGAAGTAAAACACAGCTCAAATTTTATGCGTTTGTGGAATGAAGGGGCAACTATAATTTTGTTTGCAGTCGTATTTTTGGTCATTCTGAAAAATGCGGTCAATTGGATTTATGGCGTTCTTGGAATATTTATTTTTTCAATTACTATAATGTTAGGGTTCAAAATGTACAAACGAATTCGAGAAAAAAATAGTGAGCAGTAATTGGCTTTCAGAGTTCAGTTATTAAACCTGAACGAAATACTGAATCTGCTACTGAACACGAATTACTAATTACTGAACACTTTATATGAGCTTTAAAATGTCAATGCTTTCGCTTCGAACAAGGATTTTCCTGTCGATGATTTTATTGGTTTTGATTGCATCAATTTTAATGGCTTCTATTTCAATAATTCAGTTTAAAAATGAATCCAAAGAATACCATCAAGAACGTTTAGAACGTAAAGAAATGGCGATAAATGAACATATAAATTATGTTCTTTCAAATACAACGTATCCACTTTCAACTAATAATTTAGATTTAATTTTTAAAGATAAAATTCACGAATTATCTCAAATTCACGGATTAGAAATCAATATTTTTGGATTGGACGGGAAGTTATTAAAATCATCAAAAGCCTCTTTTTCTGTTGACACCATTGCGCCTCCAATTCCAAAATACATATTGAAATTGGTGCAATCTTCTATCGAAAAGAGATATGTTGACATCAAAAATATTGACGGTGTAAAAAACCGCTCTTCTTATAGTATTATTAAAGACGAAAAATTCAAACCGCTTGGAATTTTGAACATTCCGTATGTTGAAGATGATAGTTTTTATGAAACCGAACTTCAAAATTTCTTAATACGATTGGGGCAAGTTTATGCATTTATGCTGCTAATTGCGTTTGGATTGGCTTATTTTCTTTCTACTTATATTACAAAATCATTAAAGACAATTTCCGATAAATTGAGAGATACAAGTTTAGATCAAAAAAACGAAAAAATTGTATTGGAAGCCAACAGCAAGGAAATCAATTTATTGATAAAAGCGTATAATGGAATGGTTGATGAATTGGAAGAAAGTGCTATAAAATTAGCACAAAGCGAACGGGAAGAAGCGTGGCGAGAAATGGCAAAACAGGTTGCGCACGAAATTAAAAATCCGCTTACGCCAATGCGGTTAACTGTGCAAAGTTTCCAAAGAAAATTTGATGCAAATGACCCTGATTTAAAACAAAAATTGAACGATTATTCCAAAACATTAATCCAACAAATCGACACGATGAGTTCGGTAGCATCTGCATTTTCAAATTTTGCATCGATGCCAGCACAACAAAACGAAACGCTAAATGTAGTTAATGTTGTCGAATTGACACTTGATATTTTTAACGAAGAATATATAGTTTTTGAAAGCGAAGAACAAGTCATAATTTCAAAAATGGATCGCGCGCAATTGATCCGTGTGATTACCAATTTAGTAAAAAATGCCATTCAGTCAATTCCTGAAAATCAAGTTGAAAAATCAATATTGGTTTCGGTTAGAAAAGAAGAAAACAATGTTTTAATACTTGTAAAAGACAATGGAATTGGGATTGAACCTGAAAATATTGATCGGATATTTGAACCTAAATTCACGACAAAAAATAGCGGAATGGGATTAGGATTAGGAATTATTAAAAACATAATTGAAAATTATAAAGGAACAATTACCTTTGAAACAGAATTTGGAAAAGGCGCAACATTTACAGTTTCACTTCCAATAATTAACTCATAAAATCACAAAATGAACTACAAAAATATTTTAGTTACTACAGAAACAAATAGCGCAACGGTTACCATTAATAGACCAACAAAATTGAATGCGTTGAATAAAGCAACCATTTTAGAATTGCACGAAGCCTTTAAAAGATTAGAAAATAATAAAGAAATTCGAGTAATAATTCTAACAGGAAGTGGTGATAAAGCATTTGTTGCGGGTGCAGATATTTCTGAATTTGCAAATTTTTCCGTGACTGAAGGTGCTGAATTAGCAGAGCAAGGACAAGCGGTTTTATTCGATTTTATCGAAAATTTAGGAACGCCCGTAATTGCCGCAGTCAATGGATTTGCACTTGGTGGAGGATTAGAATTGGCAATGTCTTGTCATTTTAGAGTTGCATCTGAAAACGCAAAAATGGGATTACCAGAAGTTTCACTTGGCGTAATTCCAGGTTACGGCGGAACACAAAGATTACCGCAATTAGTTGGAAAAGGAAAGGCAATGGAAATGATTATGTCTGCGGGAATGTTAACTGCGGATGAAGCAAAAACGTATGGTTTAGTAAATTATGTAGTGCCGCAAGGAGAACTTTTAGAATTCTGTAATAGTATTGGACTAAAAATAGCAAGAAATTCACCAGTAGCAATTAGCCAAGCGATAAAAGCAATTAATGCGAATTTTAAAGTAGGTTTAAATGGGTATAAAACAGAAATTGAGGCGTTTGGAAAATGCTTTGGAACAGAAGATTTCAAGGAAGGAACAACCGCTTTTTTAGAAAAAAGAAAGCCAGATTTCAAAGGGTTATAGAAGTACCGTTTTACTTCTCCCCATCCCATTCAGCATAAAATTGCGATAAAAAGGATTCCATAAAACGATGTCTTTCTGTTGCAATTTCTTTTCCAGTTTTAGTATTCATTTTATCTTTCAAAAGCAACAATTTTTCATAGAAATGATTAATCGTTGGGGTTTCTGAATTTTTATATTCCTCTTTGCTCATATGAAGATTTGGAGCAATGTCTGGGTTGTATAACGACCTGTTTTTGAATCCGCCATAATTGAAAGTTCGAGCAATTCCGATGGCTCCAATAGCATCTAAACGATCGGCATCTTGAACAATGTCTAATTCTAATGAGTGAAAATTTTTGATTGTATTTCCTCCTTTAAAGGAAATATTTTCGATAATATTGATAACATGAACAATCGTATTTTCAGATACATTTTCGCTTTCTAAAAACAATCTTGCTTTTTTTGGGCCTACAGTTTCATCGCCATTATGAAATTTACTATCGGCAATATCATGAAGTAATGCGGCTAATTTTACCACTAAAATATCGCAATCTTCGCAATTAGCAATTAGCAACGAATTTTTATAAACCCTTTGAATGTGAAACCAATCGTGGCCTCCTTCAGCATTTTTAAGTTCTTGTTTTACAAATTTAATTGTTACATTAATAAGATCTGGGATTATCATAATGGGATTATTTAAATAAAAAAATGTTGCGTTTTAAAGGCATACTTCAAAACGCAACATATAAAAATTACATATAATAAAATTTTAAATTCTCGCTGGTTCTACCCATTTGAAAATTTGAGATTCTTGAGGAATGATTAATCTTTCTGAAATTTTCATCATTCTGCCGGGTAATTTCATCAAATAATCACGAGCTTTTTCGGCCTCATCAGTTAAATTTGAAATTTTATCAATTTCCCATTTATCAATTAATTTTTGCATGATATCTACATAATCGCTTGCTGTATAAACGCCAATTCTTTGAGCAGAATCTGAAAAATGTTCAAATGCAGAACTCATTTTTTCGCCAGATTCTCTCAAAAATTGCGCTGGCATAACGATTTTTTGTTTCATCATATATTGAAAAGCCAACATCATTTCACTTGGATCTACTTGGAAAATACGATTTACGAATTCGCTATAAGCGTGGTGGTGACGCATTTCGTCGCCAGCAATCATTTTGCAAATCTTAGACAATTTATTATCGCCATACGTTTTTGCTAATTGTGCCACACGATTGTGAGAAACATAAGTCGCCAATTCTTGAAAACTTGTGTAAACAAAATTCTTGTATGGATCTCTTCCTGTTCCAATATCGAAACCATCATTTATCAAATGTTGTGTTGTCATTTCTACTTCACGCATATTCACACGGCCCGATAAATAAAGGTATTTACTCAACAAATCTCCGTGACGATTTTCTTCGCCAGTCCATTGACGAATCCATTTTGACCAGCCGTTTGCTTCCACTTGATCAATTCCTTCCACGTCCATTAACCATGATTCGTATGTTGGTAAAGCTTCTTCGGTAATGGTATCGCCTACTAAAGTTACCCAGAAATCGTAAGGCAAATCTTTTGCAATTTCACGTAATTCTTTAACTTCTTCATAGAAATTTTCCGATTGTGAATTAGGCAAAAAATCGGTAGGTTGCCAAATTTTTTCAACAGGAATTAAATATTGATCGACAAAAGTATCGACATTTTTTTCAAGAAATTGCATCACTTCAAGACGCATGTTTTTTATTGACATAATTAATTTAGGGGTTGGATTTTATAGTTTCAATTTTTCAAAACTGTGAAATCAATTTATTTATGTTTTTATATTTGCAATTATAATTGCTTCGACTTTATTTGTTAAATCCTCAATGTCAGAATCCTTGACAGGAATTGCATTGTGAATGGTAAAGGTAATTCGATTTCCAATACCATAAGGCAAAAAGCCAAATTTAACAAATTTCCATGAATTGTTTATCGTTATTGGAACAACAAATGCAGAAGGCGCATATTTACATAGCATTTTTAAGCCGCTTTTCGCAAATTCTTTCGGTTTTCCTGTTTTAGATCTTGTTCCTTCTGGGAAAATTACTGCCGAACGATTTGTTTTTTCAATATATTGTGACAATTCTTTGATCACTGAAATGGCTTGTTTAGGGTCATTTCTATCAATTAGTACAGAACCCCCATGATTTAAATTATAGGAAATACTCGGAATTCCTTTGCCCAATTCTTTCTTACTTACAAATTTAGGATGGAATTTTCTCAAAAACCATATTATTCCGATGATGTCATATAAACTCTGATGATTTGCCACAAAAATTATTGGAACTCCTTTCGGAATGGATTTTATATTTTCTATTTTATATCGTGTTCCTAATAGGTGTCCTATTCGTAAAAGGATAAAATTAAGATAATCTACACTTTTTTTATGGGCCTGGTATCCAAATAAATTGAAGCAAATCCTCTGGATTGGATGAAAAATAACTATAGTTATCAAAAACAAGAGTAAGCTAATTATAGATATTGGGTACGATATTATTTTTTCCATTGCTTTGAAATTGCGGTCAAAAGTACAAAATATATTTTTTGCAGTCCTTTTTTTGCCAACTCAAAATTCTTTATTAAAACAGTTCTTGGAACTTCGGAAAAAAGCACTATTTTTACTAAAAATAAGTTAAACTAAATGAAACCAAAGATGAGTTCCGACAAAGAAAAAGCAAATCCAGAAAAAGAAGCAAAATTAAAAGCCCTTCAACTTACTTTAGACAAATTAGACAAAACCTACGGAAAGGGAGCCGTAATGAAAATGGGTGATAAAGCCGTTGAAGAAGTAGAAACTATTTCTTCAGGATCTTTAGGGCTCGATTTAGCATTAGGCGTAAACGGTTATCCAAGAGGGAGAGTTATTGAAATATATGGCCCAGAATCTTCAGGAAAAACAACCTTAACCTTGCACGCAATTGCAGAAGCTCAAAAAGCTGGTGGAATTGCAGCTTTTATAGATGCAGAACACGCATTTGACAGAACGTATGCAGAAAAATTAGGTGTTGATATTGAAAATTTAATCATTTCACAACCAGATAATGGAGAACAAGCACTTGAAATTGCCGAAAATTTAATTCGTTCTGGCGCAATTGATATTGTTGTAATTGACTCTGTTGCCGCTTTAACTCCAAAAAGTGAAATTGAAGGCGAAATGGGTGATTCAAAAATGGGATTACACGCCCGTTTGATGTCTCAAGCATTGAGAAAATTAACAGGGACTATTAGTAAAACAAATTGTACCGTATTCTTTATCAATCAGTTGAGAGAGAAAATTGGGGTTATGTTTGGTAATCCAGAAACTACAACAGGAGGAAACGCATTGAAATTTTATGCTTCTGTCCGTTTGGATATTCGTCGTTCTACACAAATAAAAGATGGTGACAATGTAATTGGAAACAGAACAAAAGTGAAAGTGGTTAAAAATAAAGTGGCTCCACCTTTTAAAGTGGCAGAATTTGATATAATGTACGGTGAAGGAATTTCTAAAACTGGCGAAATATTAGATTTAGCTGTTGAATTTGAAATTATCAAAAAATCAGGTTCTTGGTTCAGCTATAGCGAAACTAAATTAGGACAAGGTCGCGATGCGGTAAAATCGTTAATCAAAGATAATCCTGAAATGGCAGACGAATTAGAACAAAAAATTAAAGATAGAATTAAAGAAAATAACGCTTAAATTCAGAAACTGCTCAAGAAATTGGGCAGTTTTTTTATTTATTATAGTCTAAAAGTTGCTTGTGAATTATTGACCAAGCGTGTTCTTTAACTACTCGAATGTCTTTTTTGTTTTCAATGTTTTTTCCCGTTGTATAAATAAAAGGATGCACTTTTGCTCTCATAATTCCAAGGCTTCCACTGAAAAAAGTATAAGACATTCGCTTTTTATTGTCTGCAAAAGTAATTGGCACAATTGAAATTTGATGTTCAATTGCCAATCGAAAAGCCCCATCTTTAAAATCGTCCAAAACAATTGATTCATCTGATGGAACGCCGCCTTCAGGGAAAATACAAATACTCAAGCCTTGATTTAATCTTTTTTGAGCCCGATTAAAAACTTCCATTCGGCTTCTCGTACTGTTTCTATCCACCAAAATACAGGTGCGTTTGTAGAAAAATCCGAACAATGGAATCTTAGATAATTCTTTTTTACCAACAAATACAAATGGGTGTTTTGAAACCACAAGCATCAACATAATATCCGTCATAGAAGTGTGATTGGCAACCAACATATAACTTTTATTAGGTTCCATTTCTTGCTCCCGTTCAATTTTATAATAAAATCCAGTTCCTATAAGAATTAATTTTGCCCAAATCCGAGCCATTATAAAAAAATAAGGGTACCATTTTTCTTTAAGTATAGAAATCACTAAAAACGGAAACATTATAATGATAGGAATTCCCACCATAATGTAAAACCAAATTCGCCAAAGAAGCCAAAAAATGTTTTTTATTAATTTCATATTGTCAAAAATACACAATTAGCTGTTATTTTTAATACAAAGGCTTAACTTTGCGATAAATAAAAAAACAATGTCAAAGATTTTAACAGGTATACAAAGCACAGGAACTCCACATTTAGGGAATTTATTAGGCGCAATAATCCCAGCGATTGAGTTGTCGAATAACCCTGAAAATGAATCGTTTCTTTTCATTGCCGATTTACATTCTATAACTCAAATAAAAGACGGAGCAACTTTAAGAGCAAATACATATAGTACCGCTGCAGCTTGGTTGGCTTGTGGATTGGACGTTAAAAAAGTGATTTTTTATCGCCAATCTGATGTTCCACAAACGGCAGAACTATCTTGGTATTTGAGTTGTTTTTTTCCTTTTCAAAGATTGACATTGGCACATTCGTTCAAAGATAAAGCAGACCGATTAGAAGATGTAAATGCAGGATTGTTTTCTTATCCAATGCTTATGGCGGCTGATATTTTATTATATGATGCCGAATTTGTGCCTGTTGGAAAAGACCAATTACAGCACATTGAAATTACTCGAGATGTTGCGGCTCGCTTCAATCATCAAATGGGAGAAACTTTTGTTTTGCCAGAATCTTATATTCAAGAAGCCACGAAATATGTGCCTGGAACAAATGGCGGAAAAATGAGTAAATCTGCGGATAATATCATCAATATTTTTTTAGATGACAAGGCTTTGCGCAAGCAAATTATGGGAATTGAAAGTGATAGCACGCCTTTAGAAGCACCTAAAAATACTGAAACGTGTAACATTTTTGCCATTTACAAATTATTAGCAGCCGAAAATCAAATTGAAAAAATGATTTCTAATTATGCAAATGCAAATGCCGATTATGGTTATGGTCACGCTAAACAAGACTTGTTTGAATTGATAACTGAGAAATTCAAAACCGAACGCGAGAAGTACAATTATTACATGAGTAATTTACCGGAAATTGACCGCGAATTATTTCAAGGTGCCGAAAAAGCGAAAGCTATTGCCAATGGGGTTTTGCAAAGAGTTAGAGAAAAATTAGGTTTTAGTTTCTAAATTGCCTCAAATAATTTCCCTGGTAAAGGACGAATTACACCTTTTAATTCCATATTTAATAAAATTCCAGAGATTTTATAAATCGGGAAGTCACATTCTAATGCAATAACATCGAGGATTTCTTTTCCTGATTTTATTAGATAATCGTATATTTTTTGTTCGTCATTTTCTAAAGTTACAAATAGTTGTTTTTGGACTGGTTTTTTGTCATTTCGAGAATTCGAAGCAATTCCTTCTAAATCCCAATTCAAAATATATACAATATCGGCAGCGCTTGTCAGTAAATTAGCTTTTTGAGTTTTTATTAAATTATTACACCCTTGACTGAATTTATCGGATGTTCTTCCTGGAACTGCAAAAACATCACGGTTGTAATCATTGGCTAAATTTGCAGTGATTAACGAGCCTCCTTTTTCGGCAGATTCAATGACAATTGTGGCTTCCGACATTCCTGCAACAATTCGATTTCTTTTTACAAAATTCTCTTTTTCAGGATTGGTTTTGCTCCAAAATTCCGTCATAAAACCCCCATTTATTTCCATTTTTGATACATATTTTTTATGTACACCTGGATAAATTTGGTCTAAACCATGAGCAACTACGCCAATAGTTTGCAAACCGTGCTCTATTGCGGCTTGATGCGCTACGATGTCAACGCCATATGCAAATCCACTTACAATTATTGGATTCAAAGGAGCTAAATCGAAAATTAATTTTTTACAAAATTCGGTTCCGTGCGAAGTGATTTGGCGCGTTCCAACAATACTGATTATTTTTCTGGTTTTGAAATCAATATTCCCTGAAGTAAATAATAAAAGTGGGCCATCAATACAATGTTTTAACCGATCGGGATAATTATCATCTTGAAAAAAGGCAACGTTGATTTCATTGTTTATTATGAATTTTAACTCTGCTTCCGCTTTCTCAAAAATGGTTTTGTTTTTTAATTTTGAAAGTAAAACAGTCCCAATTCCATCAATAGAAGATAATTGTGAAGACTTGGTTTTGAAAATGGTTTCGGCATTCCCACAGTGAGTTAGTAGTTTTTTGGCAACAATATCGCCAACGCCTTCTACTTTTTGTAAGGCCAAAAGATATAATAATTCCGTTTCTTGCATGGCAAATATTTGAAATTTAAATGTATGCATTTTTTTATAAATTGTTAATAAAAAATGTGAATAAAATTTTGATACCTATTTTGATTGTATAACTTTGTTATTATGAATTTAGAACTTTACATCTCTCAGCTATTATATCGTTATCAATGTGTAACGATACCAGGTTTTGGTGCTTTTTTAACCGAAATACAATCGGCACAATGGCATGAAACCACCAATGGATTTTATCCCCCTAAGAAATTGATCTCGTTCAATTCCTTTTTGAAAAATAATGATGGCTTATTAGCAAATCATATTGCTCAAAGTGAAAAAAGCAATTATGAAACTGCTGTTGCATCAATTGAAATTGAAGTTGCAAAGTGGAAAAATGCATTGCAATTTGAAAGTAAACTTTCATTAAAAAATATTGGCGAGCTTTCATTAAATGCAGAAAAAAAGATTGTTTTCTCTCCATGTGAGCAACCAAATTATTTGTCAAATTCTTTTGGTTTGAGTTTGTTAATTGCTCCTTCAATCAAAAGGGAAGTACTACAACATGTTTTTGAAACCGTTGAAGAAAATGATGTAATTCAATTGATAACTGATAAAAATCAAGGACGCGCCTATTTAAAATATGCGGCAATTATAGTTTTATCACTATCGTTCACTGGAATTATGGGTATTAAATTATACCAAGATAAAGTTGCCGAAGATACATTAATTGTAGAAAAAGCGGTGCAAGAACAAGTGCAAAATAAAATTCAAGAAGCCACATTCTTTATTGAAAGCCCAATGCCATCAGTAACTTTAACAGTTAAGGAAGAAAAAATGCCTTATCATGTTGTTGCCGGTTCTTTTAGACTTGAAGAAAATGCTGAAAGAATATATCAAAAATTAAGTAAAGAAGGCTTCAAAGCAAGAAGATTAGCTCCAAACAAGCACGGTTTATTTCCTGTGCTTTATGGCAGTTACCCAACATTTGAAGAAGCTCAAAAGGTAAGAGTAGAAATTCAAAAAACTCAAACCCCAGATGCTTGGGTGCTAATTGAAGAAATATAAATAAAAAAACCCGATAATATCGGGTTTTTTTATGTACTGTAAGTACCTTTGTAAAAAAATCATGAACCCAAAACACCCTTCAGAGTCTTTGACCGTTTTAACTGATTTGGTTTTACCTAGTGAGACAAACCCATTAAACAATCTTTTTGGCGGAGAATTATTAGCGCGAATGGACCGAGCTGCAAGTATTTCAGCTAGAAGACATTCAAGAAGGATAGCGGTTACAGCATCTGTAAATCATGTTGCTTTTAATCGGGCAATTCCTTTAGGAAGCGTAGTTACAGTTGAAGCAAAAGTTTCGAGAAGTTTCAAAAGTTCTATGGAAATTTATATTGATGTTTGGGTTGAAGATCGAGAAACTGGCACTAGAAGTAAAGCCAACGAGGCTATTTATACTTTTGTAGCCGTTGATGATTCTGGAAGACCCGTTGAAGTTCCGCCAATTATCCCTGAAACCGAATTGGAAAAAATACGCTTTGATGCAGCATTAAGAAGAAAACAACTGAGTTTGGTTTTGGCAGGGAAGATGAAACCAAATGAAGCTACAGAATTAAAAGCGTTGTTTATGTCATAAAAACGGAGTCAATTGAGACTCCCTTTTTTATTTACATATTATACAACCAACCATTCGGATTAGCATAGGTTGTGTTTTGAGAAATCGTGAATTTTATAACTGTTTTGCCAGTATCGCCATTGGTTCTAACTCTACCAATAGTCTGTTTTATAGAAACTTTATCTCCTTTGCTAACAGAAACGGAACTTAAATTTTGATACACTGTGAAAAAATCTCCGTGCTGAATCATTACGGCTTTATTTACAGGAGAAAAAACCATAATACTTGTAACTTCTCCTCCAAAAACAGCTCTCGCTGAAGCTCCTTGATCGGTAGTTATTTCTACTCCACTATTGTGAACAATCAACATTTTATGAACAGGATGCGGTTGGTCTCCATACGCCAATGATACAAAACCTTTTTCGACAGGCCACGGCAACCTTCCTTTATTTGCTTTAAAATTATCGGCAATTATTTTTCCTTCGGCAGTCAAAACAATTTTAGAAGAGGATTCAGCGGCAACAGCTTTTGTAGTAGCAGCGGCAGCAACTTTGGGATTTGATTTTGTATTTGCGGCAGCAACTTTTCTATTGGCTTCAGCCGCTTTTCTATTGGCTTCCGCAATTGCCTCCCGAATTAAGCGTTCGATTTTTTGATCGATTGCTCTTGTTTCTTGCTGCTTTTTCTTGATTTCAGCAATAATTTTTTTCTTGTCTTTTTTGATTGAATTGACTAAAACTTCTTGCTCTTGCTTTTCTTTTTGAAGCGCCAATCGTTCTTTTTCGTTTTCTTCAATTAGTTTTTGTTTAGCTGTTTTTTGAACCACTAATTTTCCATTAAAAACAGTAAGTTCCTCAGATTTACCTTTTATTTCGACGCCCTGGGTTTTTCTGTAGCTTGCATATTGCTTCATATATTGTGCTCTTTTGTAGGCTTGCAAGAAATTTTCAGAAGATAATAAAAACATCGCGCGACTTTGCTCTGAACGACTTTTATAGGATTTTACAATCATTCCCGCATAATCGTCTTTAAGAATTTCCAATTCTCTTTTTAGTCTATTAATCTGCAATTGATTAATATACATGTCATTGCTAAGTAATTTAGTTTGCTTTTCGGTAGTATTGATTAATCTTTCTTTTAATTTTATCTTATTCCCTTGAATTATAATAAGGTTTGTAACTGATTTTTCTTTTTTCTTTGTCGCCTGCAACAATTCTTCGTTTTCACGGATTTCTCTTTGAATTTGAGCCTTACGTTCTTCCAATTTTTGCTGCTGATCTTCCTGACCCCAAATAGAAGAAGTCATACAGATAATTAATAAACTAAAGATAAATTTTGACATATTGAAGCTATATTTATGCAAATCTAATTAATAAAAACTCGTTCATACGATTCTGGGACAGAATATGGAAAAGAAAGGTCTTCATTAAAAGAAACCGAATTATAATTGATATTAATATTTGTTTTTCCTGAGTTTTGAATGGCTTCAATGGCGATGCGCAAAGGTAAGAATGCTTCCGAAGCTTCCTTGCGTTCGGGATAACTCACTTGGAACATTCGTCCTTGTGCTGTTTGCGAAATTTCCTGTTTTTTAACCAAAAAATTATCCCTCCTCAAATAGAATGTCTTGCTGATTCCCGTGTTTGAACTGGCTGATAATTTATAGGATTGATCTTCTAATGTTGTGTTGTAATTTCCAATTTTCAAATCATCAATAGATTCTCCTATTAACATATTTTGTACTTTCTGAAAATCTAAATCGGTGCCCAACCATTGGCTTAAAGCGGCATAATTTCCTTCGAAATAACTGCCATTTAATTTCTCATAATACTGAACTTTGTCAGGCGTGATTAACGCTTTAGCCATAGTAATTCCTAGAAAACGGATGCTAATTAATATTTTTTCGTCTTTCTTAACTTTAATTTCTGCCGTCACATTTTGCGATTGCTTATTGTCTTTATAACTCGCACTCGATTTGATATATAAAGTAGAAAAAATCATTTTATCATTGTAATGTTTTTCTATTATTTTTTCAGATGTTAGCTCTTTATTTGCAACGATTTCTGCAACCAAAGTCTTTTTGGCAGTGCAAGAAAACAGAACAAAAATTAAAGCTAAGCCAATGTATTTTTTCATTATTTTTTTTGTTTTAAAGCATTTTCAGCTTTGGAGAAATAAAATTCTTTCTTCTTCAAATCGCCTAATCCATTGTAGGATTCTCCTAATTGTATGTCGAAATTTATTTCCAATTCTGTATTATCAATTATAAAATCCAATCCTGTTTCAAGCATTTCTTTTGCTTTTTTGAACGCTCCTTTTTGATTTAATGCCAATCCTGAGTAATAATAAAACTGAGGTTGTGTTGGATAAATTTGTAACAAGGCATCCGTTTTCTTTTCTATAACGTCAAATTGCCCTTTTTCAGTATAACATTCTAACAAAAGTAATGCCGTTTCTAAATCATCAGGGTTTTTATTGGTTTGTATTTCATAGAACCGTATGGCTTTGTCCCAATTTTTTTTGTTGTGATAGAACTTTCCTAATTCTTTTGCAACCTGAACCTCTTTATCATTATTAAAATAGGCAATGGCTTTTTCTAAATCACTATCAAATTGTGGTTTGACACTAATAAATAGTATGAATTCATTCAACATTCTATGTTTTATTTTGCTATCAATTTTTGGACTTGCCAAAACAAAATTCATGGCTTTTACGACATTTTCTCCTTCATTATTATTTAAATATAATTTAAACAAACTCACTTGTGCCCAATCCGAATTTGGAATCGCAATTTCTAATTTCTTAGCAATTTCTTGCGCTTTTTCTTCTTGATTATTTTCATTGTATAAAAAAATCAAGGAAACATAATTCGATTCTTCCTTTGGATTTTTCTTGATTTGTTCCAATAAATTAAAACGCTCCGAACTTTGGTATTTTGGATCTTGAAGAATTTGAGCTTTATAATTTTCTCGTAATTCCAATTTTCCAACGGCATCATTCAACTCATTTATCAAATCCAATGCTTTGTCAAATTGTTGCGTATTCATATATAATGACACCAATTCTTCTTGGTATTCCTTTTTGAATTCTACCAATTTTATAACAATTGGAATTGCTTTTTCAAACTCTTTTATTTCATAGCAGACGTCGTACATTCCAACCCAAAACCATCTGTTGTTAGCGTCAATTTTTGTCGCGCTTTCAAAAGAATCAAATGCTTTTTTATACTCTTTTTGAGCCAAATAATTTTTTCCTAATTCAAAATAAATAGTAGCGTTTTCGGGTTGAATTTTCAGACATTTTTCTAATTCAACAATTGCTTTGTCATAATTTTCTATTCCTTTTTGTTTTAAAGATTCGTAAAAAAAATATTGAAAATCATCTTTTTCCAATGCAACATCTTCAGGTTCATTTTGTGCCAAAAGAAAAGTGGGATTGCAAAGCAAAAGCGATAAAAGAATTGTTATAACGGAATTTTTCATTGTTTAATTTATTCTAAAACCGAGTAATCTCCAATACTAATGCTTGTGAAATTTCCATCAAAAATGGCGTGACTTCCTATCATTGCATTGTCTAAATTTGCATTTTTTATTGTAGAATGGTTTTGTACTAAGCTATTTTTTAATGTTGCATTTTCTACCAAACATCCGTTTCCTAAAGACACATTTGGCCCTATAGTTGCATTTTTTAAGGTTACATTTTCACCTATGAAACACGGTTGGATAATGGTGCTTTTTTCGGAAATTACTGATTTTGAGACTAAATTTTCTCCATCGGCATTTAAAAACCCCAACATTCTTGAGTTGGTTTCGACAGTTACATTTTTGTTTCCACAATCCATCCATTCATCAACCTTTCCAGGTACAAATTTCATGCCTTTTGCCATCATTTGCTTAATCCCATCATTGATTTGATATTCGCCACCGTGAATAATATTGTTGTCTAAAACGGCTTGAAGTTCTGTCTTTAAAACTGCAACATCCTTGAAATAGTATATTCCAATTACCGCTAAATCTGAAACAAATTCTTTTGGTTTTTCTACTAATTCAATTATTTCATTGGCTTGGTTAAGGTTAATTACGCCAAATGCTTCTGGTTGATGAACTTGTTTTACCCAAATAACACTATCGGCAGTTGCGTCCAATTCAAAGTCGGCACGAATTAAAGTGTCTGCATAAGCAATAACTGCTGGACCACTCAAAGAATCTTTGGCGCACATAATTGCATGACCTGTTCCTAAAGCTTCATTTTGATAATATATGGTTCCTTTTGCTCCAATTTTTTGGGCAATTGTAATTAATTCTTCTTCCACTTTTTTCCCAAAACTTTCGTGAATGATAAAAGCTACTTCTTCGATGTCTTGATTCAAAACGCCTGCAATATCTTCAACTAATCGGTGCACGATTGGTTTTCCTGCAATTGGAATTAGCGGTTTTGGAACTGTTAATGTGTGTGGGCGAAGACGTGAACCACGACCTGCCATGGGAACGATTATTTTCATTCGAATTTTTTTTAACCACAAAAGCACAAAGTTATCACTAAGTTCAGAAGGGTATATTAATTAATATTGTTTACTTTTTATCATTTTTTTTTAACCTTTGGAGGTTGGGGGCTACTTTACTCCCGTGCTTCCGAAACCGCCTTCTCCTCTTGATGTTTCCGACAGTTCTTGAACTTCAATCCATTCTGCGCGTTCGTGTTTTGCGATGATGAGTTGGGCGATTCTTTCTCCATTTTCGATAATGAAAACGTCGTTGGATAAATTTACTAAAATTACACCGATTTCACCTCGATAATCGGCGTCAACAGTTCCTGGTGAATTGAGAACGGTGATGCCTTTTTTGGCTGCCAATCCGCTTCTTGGACGAACTTGAGCTTCAAAACCAATTGGTAATTCTATGAAAAGTCCCGTTTTTACGATGGTTCTTTCCAATGGATTTAAGGTTATGGATTCCGTTAAATTGGCACGCAAATCCATTCCTGCAGAAGCAATGGTTTCGTAATTTGGCAAATCGTGTTGTGATTTGTTGATGATGTTTATCTTCATTTGATTTGGAAAATTAATTGTCTTGTTTGTATTAGCTTTTTAGCCCGGGTAGCAGCGGCATCCTGTTGAGGCGGTGTTCGCCACAACAGATATAGCGGATAGCTGGAAATAGCTCCTAATTATTTTTACGTTTTAAAATTTTGTTCAATGTTTCTTTTTCGTTGTGGTATATAAAATACATAAATGCTAACAATAATGGGATTCCGACGAAGTAATTTTCGCGGAAATAATAGAATGAAATTATTGAAAATAGGATGGATAATCCTAAATACCGACTAATTTTTTTGATGTCATAGGGAATTGGATAGTATTTATTTCCGAGGAAATAGGAAATTCCCATCATGGTTCCGTAGGCGGCAATTGTGGCGATTGCAGACCCGTAATAGCTCATGGTTGGGATTAATAAAAAGTTCAAAACCAGCGTAACGATTGCTCCGACGATGGAAATATAGGCGCCGATGTAGGTTTTGTCGATGAGTTTGTACCAGACAGATAAATTGGTGTAAATTCCGAGGAAAAAGTTCGCCAAAATGATTAGCGGAACCACTTTCATGGCTTCCCAATAGGATGAATCGCGAATCATGAAATATTTGAAAATATCGGCAAAAACGATTACGGACAACAAAATAAACGAGCCGAAAATGACGAAATATTTTGTTATTGTGGCATACGTTTGAGGCGCATTTTCGTTTTTGGCGTGACTGAAAAAGAAAGGTTCGATTCCTAAAGTATAGGCGGTTCGGTACAAAACCATGAACAATCCGAGTTTGTAACAAGCGGAATAAACGCCAACTTCGGCTTCGGCAATTTTGGCGGGAAGCCATTTTCCCAATAAGATTTTATCGGATTGTTCGTTGATGGCAAAGGCAATTCCGGCGACCATAATGGGCAATGCGTAGCGCATCATTCGTTTCCAAAGATTGAAATCGAAATTCCAATTTACGTGAAAATAATTTGGCGAAAGTGCTATAAATGTTAGCAAACTAGCGATGATATTGGAAACAAAAATATAGCCAACTTCAAAATTTTCGGTGTATAACGATCCCAGAAAACTATCGGGATTTGCTTGAGCTATTTTCGGTAAATAGATTAAAAAGAAAACGTTTAAAGACAGATTCACCACTACATTTCCAATTTTTACTAGGGCATAAATCATTGGTTTTTGATAGGCTCGAAGTTTTGAAAAAGGCACGATCACTAAGGCGTCTAAAACTAAAATCCAGATGGTATAAATGATGTATTGCACATCAATTCCTGATAATTCGGCGAGGTAATTTTTTAATAATAAAGCAGGAAAAAGAAAGAGTAGCGTTGACCAGAATATGGAAACAGTCGTGGTTTCGATTACTGCTTTTTTGTCGGTTTCATTATTGTAAAACCTAAAAAAAGTGGTTTCCATTCCGTACGCCAAAATCACGTTGAAAAATATCATCCAAGCAAAGATAATGGTGACTTTTCCGTAAGCTGCTTTTGGGAGTAAATCTGTGTAAAGTGGCACTAACAAAAAGCTGAACATTCGCGGCAAAACCGTTGCGAGTCCATAAATGGCAGTTTGTTTGAAAAGATTTTTAGAAATGCTCAAAATCGTTTTTTAGAATTTGTAAAAACAAAAATAAGTAATTTTTTAGTGGGTTTCGCTATGGATACGCAATCATTGGAATTTCTTTGATGTAGCGGCATTTGTAAAACACTATTTTGTTGTTGTTTTGGTATTCGATAAGGGCTTCGTTTTGTTTTAAATTTACCTTTTTGGATGCGAAATTGGATGAATTTGGATTTCTATAAATCGCATTAAAATAGAAACTTGCCTTGTATTTTGTTTCCGTTTCCTTTACAATTTGTGTTTCGTGGTCTTGAAAATAGATTTTTTTAAGTTGGATATTTTTTGAAAGTGGTTTTTGAAATTCAATGTGAATTGTTGTACCGCTTCCTGTTTCTTGTCTTCCTCCCATCCATTTTTCATAGGAAATAGTGCTAATTTTTTGAGGAAATTTTTGTTGAAACCCCTCTTTTGTCGCGCAAAAAGCAAACAAAAATGTAAGTGCAAAAAGGGAAAGTAAAGTTTTAGAATGTTTCATTTTTATGATTTATGAAAGGCCGTCTTCGTTTAAAATTTTCAAAAAGTGAAATCCTTTAGGAACAAACCCTTGGTTGTAGTAAAACCGATGGGCTTTGAAATTTCCTGTAAAAGCATCAAGAACAATCATGGTACAATTGGTTTCTTTGGCTTTATTATCGATATAATCCGTCATTACTTTTCCGTATCCTTTGGAACGGTGTTCGGGGTGGACAATAAAATTATCAATTTCTATGTATTTTCCCGACCAAAGTTTAGTTCCTGTCCAAAATCCTGTTAAAGCAACACATTTGTCATCTTCAAAAACTGCTACTTGTTTGTAATTGAAAGGCACCATTTCGGTAAGATAGTCCTCGTATTTTTCAATTGTGAAATTTGAATACAAATGCTTCATGATATCGTATTGGGCTACCATTTCTGGGATTGTGGAGAGTTCTTTAATTTTCAAAAGTTTGGATTTTTTATAAAATTACTTAAAAATAGTGAAAATTAGAAGTTTTTTGGAGAATTACACGTTAAGGTTATACTAAAAAAAGTTCCCAAACGAGAACTTTTTTTAGTATAAATATGCTATTTTTTATCCTTTCAATGCTTCTGCCCCACCAACAATCTCTAGGATTTCATTGGTAATTGCTGCTTGACGTGCTTTGTTATAAGTCAATTTCAATTGGTCTCTCAATTCCGTTGCGTTGTCTGTTGCTTTATGCATTGCAGTCATACGGGCACCGTGTTCTGAAGCAAATGAATCTCTAATTCCTTTGTATAATTGCGTTTTCAAAGATTTAGGAATCAATGTCAAAACGATTTCTTCTTTTGAAGGTTCAAAGATATAATCTCCGGTTGATGCGATTTTATCTGATTTCAACGCTTCTAATGGCAAAAATTGTTCTGTTTGAACTATTTGTGTTGCAGCATTTTTAAACTGATTGTAAATCAATTCAATTTTGTCGTAGTCGCCAGAAATAAATTTTTGAGTTAATGCTTCTGCAATTGCAGCGACATTTTCAAAAGTTAAATTGTCAAAAACAGAACTTTGATTGTCAATAACCGAATGTGTTTTGCTTAACGTATCGTTTCCTTTTTTACCAATTGCAAAAACATCCACTTGCTTTCCTTCGTAAAACAAAGCTCTGTTTTTTACTTCCTTAATTACATTAGAATTAAATGCACCACACAAACCTCTATTCGAAGTAATAGCTACAATTAATACTTTTTTAATTTCACGTTGAGTAGTAAACTCTCCGCCTGCATCACCATCAAGGTTGGCAGAAAGATTTTGTAATAATTCCGTTAATTTTTCGGCATAAGGTCGCATTGCTGTAATTGCATCTTGTGCTTTTTTTAGCTTTGCTGCAGAAACCATTTTCATCGCAGATGTAATTTGCATCGTTGATGAAACGGAAGTAATTCTATTACGGATTTCCTTTAAATTTGCCATTGTATTATAATTGTTGGTTGTCAGTTGTTGGTTGATAGTTCCTTGGATAATTCCAACAACAATCAACCAACAACCATCAACTAATTTTAGTTATATTTCGCCGAAAGTTCTTTTGCTACATTTTCAATAACAGACGTAATGTTGTCATCTAATTTTCCAGCTTTCAAAGCATCTAACGTATCTCTGTGTTTGTTATTCAAAAATTCTAAAAAGTCTTTTTCGAATTCTTTTACTTTGTTTACAGGCACATTTCTCAACAAGTTTTTAGAACCCGCATAGATAATTGCAACTTGATCTTCAACAGTATAGGGACTGTTTAAACCTTGTTTCAAGATTTCAACGTTTCTTCTTCCTTTTTCAATTACGTTCAATGTTACTGCATCTAAATCAGAACCAAACTTAGCAAACGCTTCCAATTCACGGAATTGCGCTTGATCTAATTTTAATGTTCCTGCTACTTTTTTCATTGATTTAATTTGTGCATTTCCACCCACACGAGATACCGAAATACCTACGTTAATTGCTGGTCGAACTCCTGAATTAAACAAATCTCCATCAAGGAAAATCTGACCGTCTGTAATCGAAATTACATTCGTTGGGATATATGCAGAAACGTCACCTGCTTGTGTTTCGATAATTGGTAATGCAGTCAACGAACCTCCACCTTTCACAATTGATTTCAATGTGTCTGGCAAATCATTCATATTTTTTGCAATGTCATCGTTTGCAATTACTTTACACGCTCTTTCTAATAATCTACTGTGCAAGTAAAAAACGTCTCCAGGATAGGCCTCACGTCCCGGTGGTCTTCTCAATAAAAGAGAAACCTCACGATACGCAACTGCCTGTTTAGATAAATCATCATAAACAATTAAAGCTGGACGACCTGAATCTCTAAAATATTCTCCAATAGCTGCACCTGCAAAAGGAGCATAAACTTGCATTGGTGCTGGGTCAGAAGCGTTAGCAGCAACAATAATGGTATAGGCCATTGCTCCTTTTTCTTCTAACATTTTAGCAATTCCCGCTACAGTTGACGCTTTTTGCCCAATAGCAACATAGATACAAAATACTGGTTTTCCAGCATCGTAAAATTCTTTTTGATTCAAAATAGTATCAATACAAACAGTTGATTTTCCTGTTTGACGGTCACCAATTACCAACTCCCGTTGTCCACGACCCACTGGAATCATTGCATCAACTGCTTTGATACCCGTTTGTAATGGCTCAGTAACTGGTTGACGGAAGATAACTCCAGGCGCTTTTCTTTCCAAAGGCATTTCGTATAAATCTCCACCAATTGGTCCTTTTCCATCAATTGGAAAACCAAGTGTGTTAACTACACGACCTACCATTTGTTCTCCTGTTTTCAAAGAAGCAATACGTTGTGTTCTTTTGGCAGTTGAACCTTCTTTAATTCCTGTTGATGGTCCTAAAAGTACCACCCCAACATTATCTTCTTCCAGATTCAAAACGATACCTTCCAATCCATTTTCGAATTCTACTAATTCTCCATATTGAACATTTGATAACCCGTATACACGAGCAATACCATCTCCAACTTGAAGCACAGAACCTACTTCCTCTAATGTAGCACCAGTTTCAAAACCTTCTACTTGTTTTTTTAATATTGCTGATATTTCAGCTGGTTTAATTTCCGCCATAATTATATAAATAACTAGTTACTTAATTCTCTTTTTAATACGTGTAATCTGTTGGCTACTGAAGCATTGTATTGCTTGTCGCCTATTCTTAAAATAAATCCTCCAATAATTGAAGCATCTACCGTGTTTTCTAT
>CAMCDQ010000013.1 GCA_945873505.1 Chitinophaga pinensis | reverse complement strand
AAAAAATAACTAAAAGTATAATTTTTCCCAGGTACTACTGGAATTGCAAATGGAGTGTACCAAAGTTTAGTTGTTCCAGTTGTTGAACCATCAGCAACTAACATGTTTCCACTTCCTGAAGTATGATCTCTGCAATCTGAAAAAGGGGAGAACCAAGCTTTAGGATTAGTAACTACTCCATAAGCACCCTGAACACCTGTTGCGGGAACACTTCCAACATTATATAATGCATAATCCGTGTAAAACCAAAAATCCCCTAATGAGAAATCCCCATTAACAATTAAATTTGTTGGGTTCGCAACTGCTCCAGAATTAACAGTATAGGTTGTATTTACCGTTGGACTTACAGTTGGATTGGCACTTGTGTTATTTGCTGCCGTTAAAGTTGGGTCGGCAGGATTTGCTGTCCATAAATAACTAGTAATAATTGAACTTCCCACTTTACCCGTCACGAAATTGCTGGTTGGACCAGTTTTAGTAAAATTGTTTAAAGTCCCATTATTTGCATTGGTTGTTTTATCTGTAACTGAAGTAATTGCGGTATTATTTCCTTCTGCAATACCTTGATTAAATGGGTAATAAGCTGCTAAACCAGTTTCGGTTCCTATTAATTCATTATTCCTATTGGCTTGGATTTCGGTTTGGTTTCTGACCGTATTCCAGATTCGAAGGTCATCAATAGTTCCGTTAAAAAATTGAATCGCGGTCTGTAATGAACCAATTCTAATATTTGGCGGGGCAGTTCTAGTTCCTGTTGCACCAATACCAGTTGCCTCTAGCATTCCATTAATATAAATTTTCATCTCACCAGTTGAGCCATTCCATGTAGCAGCTATATGATTCCATAAGCCCGTATTGATGTTCGTTGTTGATTGTAATGTGACATCAGGTAAACCTATTCCAAAGGCCAGTTTACCATTTAACAAAGATGTTCCAAAATCTGATGCTACTCCACCAACCTCGGCATCAACTATTCCACTTCCCAAATACCATTGTGACCCAGTTAATGATAATTGAGAGGTTTTAACCCAATATTCAATTGTCATATTATTAAGTAAAGGCTTAGGCAGTAGGACATAATCATCAACCCCATCTAAATTCAACCCATTAGAAGTACTTCCTATACTACCGCTAACGGATAAAGTAGTTGAGGCGCCTTCGCAAATTGTTGTTGGTGAACTAATTGTAATATCGTTTGGCGGTACTAAATTAATTACTATTGGTAAAGTTGTAGCATTTGTAGCATCCAAAACTATAAGTGTGTAACTACCTGCAGCTAAATTATTAAAAATACCTGTTGCGTTAGATATAGTTGATGTGCCGGTATTTAATGAATAATTATACGGAGAACTTCCTCCAGCAGCAGTTGCCACAATTGAACCATCTGAAGTGCTTGGACATGTTGGATTTACTGATGTATGACTTAATGTTAGAGGCAACGCACCAGGAGTTATTGTAAAATCATCCAACGCAAAATCATTTCCTAAAGCACTAAGATTAGAATCAAACAAACGGATCATTAATGCGGTGGCATTAGCCGTAAAAGAGTAACTTACTTGTACCCATCCTTGACTTTGTAAAGGTGCGAGAGAACTTGGTGAGGAAGGATTCAAATTACTTACATTTCCAGGATTAAAAAACAGATTAATATTGGCTTGTGTGCCAGTATTAGTAACTGATTTTATCCAATAGCTAAATGTATAGGTCAATCCTATAGTAAATCCTGCAAGGGTTCCGCCAGTACTACTAGCTGTCCAGATAAAAGTATTTGCAGTTGTTGCGCCATTATAAACTAGCATTTTACCAAATCCCGTTGTATGGTCTCCACCAGGAAAAAAGGAAGAATCCATAGTCTGAGGATTATTTGTATAACCATAAGTTCCGGGCGTACTAACTCCTGTTAATGGATTAATTAGGGTATATTGATTAACTAGAAAACCATTCCCACTTCCACCCGCTTCTAAATTTCCGTTTGTGAGTTGTGCACAAACTAAATTAGAAAGTAATAAGAAAATCAAAAACAGAAAGAAATGTGTCTTATTAATTTTTTTCATTATGTGGGGATTGTAATCTTGTTAATTATATATTTTACTTCACAATCAAAAATTCTGAACGTCTGTTTTGCGCGTGTTGTTCTTCTGTGCAATCTTCTCCACAAACTACTTTTGGTTCGCTTTCGCCGTATCCTTTTCCAGATATTCTAGCGGGATCAATTCCTTTAGAAATTATGTATTGAATAGTTGCTTTAGAACGTTTATCAGACAAAAGTAAATTAAATTCGTCACTTCCTCGGCTGTCTGTGTTTGATTTTGCAAATATAACCAACTTTTCGTTTCCTTTTATCACCTGAACTAATTTATCTAACTCAAACGCACCTTCTTTGGTAATATTGCTTTTATTGAATTCAAAAAATATTGGATTCAAAATCACTTGTGTTTCTGTGATAATTACTTCTATTGGATTTAATATAGCCGCAATTTTAGTACTTCCACCTTTATTGTTGCTTTTTGAAACTGCAAATGAATTACTTTCAAATCCGTCTTTTACCGCTTGAATGGAGTAGCTTTTCTCACATTCTACTTTATAGGAAACTTCTCCTTTAACATTAGATTGTTCCGTTGCAATTACGTTGTTTTTATCATCTAAAATAGACACTTTTGCACCAGCTAAAACAGCTCCTGTTTTGGCATTGGTTACAATTATATTAACTTCATAATTACAAATGGGTAATAATCCAAAAATATCGTCATTTCCATTTCTGTTACTCGCAACAAATCCAAAGTTCTTGTTTTCATTGAATGAAAATGAAAAATCGTCTTTGTTACTATTTACTGGTTTTCCAACATTTTTGGCTTCTGTTCCTGCTTTTAAGTCAATTTTATAAACATCCATTCCTCCCAATCCTTGTTTGGCATCCGAAGAAAAATAAAGTACGTTTTCCGATGTAATAAAAGGAAAACTTTCATTTCCTTCGGTATTTACTTTTTTACCTAAATTTTCTGGCTTACCAAAACTTCCACTTTCAGTTACCGCAACTTTCCAGATATCAACACCGCCAATACTTCCTGGCATATTGGATGAAAAGTAAAGTGTTTTTCCGTCTTTGCTTAAGCTTGGATTTCCGGTAGAATAATCACTGCTATTGAAAGGCAATGAAGTAATAGCGCCCCATTTTCCATTTACTAACGTTGCCTTGAAAAGATTATTTCTTCCTAATTTCAACTTATTGGTTTTGTCTTTCTCGAAGGAGTTTTCTCTGAAACTGTCACTTGTGAAATACATTGTGTTTCCATCTTGACTAATCGTTACCGAACCATCATGGAATTTTGAGTTCAATTCTTTTACAGGAACACTATTGGTTATTGTTCCGTTTTCATTTAAATCTGCTTTATAGATGTCTAAAAAAGGTTCTTTTGTCCAGCCATACATTTTGCTGCTGGAATTTCTAGCACTTGTAAAGTAAACCGTATTGTCCTGTAAAACGGCTCCAAAATCTGATTTGTCTGAATTCATATCCAATGTTTTTAAATCAAAAGATTTGCTTTGATCTAATAATCTTGGAATGTAATTTGGATTTTCATTGAATGCTTTTGCTCTTAAATCATTGGGTTGCATTGCCGCAAATTTTTGCATTTGCTTGTTTGATTCTACAAAATTCCCATTGGCATTTAGCATTTGTGCATAACGGTAATAGATTTCTGAATCTTGCTTTTCTGCTATCGCCTTAGCATACCATTTAGCAGCTTCTTTCGAATTATAAATGTTATAATAGCAATCGGCTAATTGACGGTAAACATAACCATCTGTTTTTTGGGCAGCTACTACTTTAAGATAAGCCTCTGAAGCATCAATATATTCGAACTTCTTAAAAAGCTTATCCGCAATTTGAGTGTCTTTGTTTTGAGCAGAAAGAAGGGAACTCACCAAAACAAAACTTACTATTGTATATATTTTTTTCATTATTAAGATAGCTTTAGGTTAGAAAAATCTTGGTGATTGTGATACTTTTTTCGGGAAATTCAAATCAAATAATAAAATGATTTCGTGAGAGGATGGCGTAGTTACTTTCAAGTCCGAAACGATATGATCATAAGCATATCCAATTCGTAAGGTTGGCGAAATAGCGTAATTTACCATTACTCCGAAAGAGTCTTGCAATCTATAAGTAGCGCCCATTTCAAATTTTTCAATATATAAGAAATTGGCAGAAACGTCCAATGATGTTGGGGTGTTAAATGCCGATTTTACCATTGCAAAAGGTTTGAATTTTAAATTTGGACTCAAATCAAATACATAACCTCCCGTTATAAAATAATGGGGAACTTTCTTTTCAAGAAAATAATTTCCATCATTATTTAAATGAGCCGCATTTAACATATTTGGAATTGAAGCTGCAAAATAATACTTGTTTGTATAATAGAAAAAACCTGTACCTATATTGAGATTGGAAGTATTTGAATCTTGCGCAAAAGCGCCGTCTCCTTGTTGTTGAAGTGTATTATTAATATCGCTAAACAAGCCTATTTTTTGGAATGTAATTCCCGCTTTTAACCCCAAAGCCAATCGGTGTTCTCCTCCTAAATTTAGTGTATAAGAGAAATCCGCATATACATTATTTTCCTCAACAGGACCAATTTTATCTGAAATTATTGACAATCCCAATCCTACATTTTTTCCAACAGGAGCCGATCCCGAAAGCGAAAAAGTAGTTGGCGCATCTTCTATTTCAATCCACTGTTTTCTGTATAATAATCCAAAGGATAAATTCTCTTTTGATCCTGCATAAGCGGGATTTATTATGTTCATATTATACATGTATTGCGTATAATGCGGTGATTGTTGCGCGTTGACATTTAAAGAGGTCAACAATAGTAAAAGCGCGGTTACAAGTATTTTTTTCATTTCGAGATATTAATAGCTAAAATTATTTGTTGATATATACCCATCCTGTTTTGATTTTTCCATTTGTATATTGAACTACAAAATAATAGGTGCCGTCAGGTAATTCCTCTCCAGAATTTGATTTTCCAACCCATTCGTTTGAATAATTACTTTTTGAATATACTTCCATCCCGTATCTATTAAAAATTTGGAGTTTTTGAACATTCAAATTACTCAAATCAAAAGTGTCGTTATCGCCATCTCCATTAGGCGAAATACCCTTTGGAACTGAACATAAAATAGAAGAAATTGTAATTGGTTTCTCTTCTCTACAACCATTATTTGATAATTCTAAACTGTAATTCCCTTCATTTGTAATTGTTATTGAAGAAGTATTTCCAATGTTTTGATGTAAATTATCAAACCAAATATAACTAGCATTTGTAGTTCCAATTCCAGTCGTGCTCAAAACAAAATCACTACCGTTACACCCTGCCGATATTGAAAATTCAGGGAAAGGCGTTACATTTATCGTTACAGTTGCATTGGAAGAACATTGCCCTAAATTTGGAATAAAAGTATAGGTAGTAGTTGTTGAATTATCTAAAGCTGGCGACCAACTTCCGGAAATAGCATTATTTGAAACTGTTGGCAATGCCGATAAAGCAGCTCCAGAACATATTGGATTTACTGCTGTAAATGTTGGTGTTACATTTGGATTTACGGTAATACTAATTGTCCCATTTGAAGCACATTGTCCCGTTGCTGGTGCAAATGTATACGTTGTTGTTGCTAAATTATTAAGTGCTGGCGACCAAGTTCCCGAAATTGAATTATTGGAAGTGGTTGGCAAAGCCGATAAAGCAGCTCCAGAACATATTGGATTTACTGTTGTAAATGTTGGTGTTACATTTGGATTTACGGTAATTGTTAGCGAACCATTTGAAGCACATTGTCCCGTTGCTGGTGCAAATGTATACGTTGTTGTTGCTAAATTATTAAGTGCTGGCGACCAAGTTCCCAAAATTGAATTATTGGAAGTGGTTGGCAAAGCCGATAAAGTAGCTCCAGCACAAATTGGATTTAAAGCACTAAATGTTGGTGTAATTCTAGGAGTTACAGTTATAACAACTGTTTTTGATAAACTACAAACTACATTAGTTGTAAATGAAATATCATCTAATGCAAAATCATTTCCTCCGGATACTATAACTTTATCATAAATAGCAATTTGAGCTGAAGTCGCCGTTCCTGAATTCCATGTGTACGTTCTCAAAGACCAACTGCATTGAGTAGAAGGAGCTAAATCAGTTCCTATGACAACACCGTTTATTTTTAATTCTATATTGGCTGGAAATGGCAGCGCTACAGTTTGAATCCAATAGGAAAAAGTATAGGTTTGATTAGGCTGAACAGTTATCGTTTGTCCCCAAACTTTATCGGTTCCTGAGTTGCTAGTTGACCCATCAATAACCATCATTTTTCCAGTTCCTGTAGTATGTTCGATATTACAGCTTGGGAAAGATTGAAACCAAGAAATTGCTGTGGTTGCAACTCCGTAAGCTCTTTGAACTCCACCACCGGCATTAACAAGATATTGGTAATCTGAAGTAAAACCTGTATTTCCCTGTGAAAAATCACCATTTGTAACCATATTGGCGGATGGTGAATTACTAGTAGACGTAACGGTATAGGTTGTAGTTGCTAAAGGACTAACTGTTGGAGTCGCACTTGTATTATTTGAACTAGTTAATGAAGAATCTGCAGGATTGGCAGACCATAAATAGCTTGTTGTGCTTCCGCTTACTGATAATGTACTAGGAGTACCTGCGCAAACGGTTACTGGTGAGCTTATAGATAAATCGCCAGGAACAATAAGGATAATATCTGGCTGCGTTACAGTTGAAAAAGCATCGGATATAGATAAAGTATAGGTGCCTGGTGCTAAATTCGAAAATGTTCCCGTTGGACTTGTAAGAATTGTAGTTCCATTTGATAATGAAAAATTAGAATACGGTAGGCTTCCTCCTGTTACGGTTCCATTGATAGTGCCATTATTGAGTCCTGGGCAAGTTGGACTAGTTGATGAATAGCTTAAAACTAATGCTGGGGGTAAATTTGTTTTATTGTTATCGGTATTTTCAGAATACATAAAAACAGATAAAATCAGAAATAGGGATGTTGCAATTTTGCTCATAACTCAAGTAAATAATTAAATTCAAATATAAGTAACATTAATAATAAGATATGGCTATGGTAAATATATAAAAACTATACTATGATATAAATTTTGAATAGGTATTTCAATTTTATAACATTATAAGCACATCCCCACAAATAAATGGAGTATAAACTGCTTTTTATCAATTTTATTTCCGCCAATAAAAATTGGAAATGTTGTGGTAATGTTCGGATACTGTTTGGCACAGAATTTCAATTAAAATTTGAAATAAAATTATAACAGAAAAAAAACATTCAATTGTTTGATACTATTTTAATCAAATATAGTGTTGTTGAAAAAAATAGGGCTTCCAAAAATATTTAGAAGCCCATAAAATAAAAGTGTTGCTTTTTTTTATTTAGATTTTGTATGACTAATGAAAACCTGTTTGTTTTTCGCGAATTTATAAAACACAAAAAGCAATCCAACTGCTAAAAGCATCCAAAGATTAGTATCAATTGGTGTGTCTAAATTATTTTGGTCATTTGTGCTTCCAAAATCAGTTGGTGGTTGTTGTGCAAATGATATGGTTTGTGTTAGCAGAAAAACCAGTGCTGTGATTATTATTTGTTTAAATTTTTTCATGATCGTTATTTTTTAATACTAGAGACTTAGTTAATTGCTTTTACGGTTACCGTTTCGTTTTCTTGAGATGTAATTTTCAAAAGAAGCACTTGTTTTATTTGTGAAAGTCCTTCTAAGACTGTTGCTGTTTCGTTGATGTTTGATTGTTTGAATATCAAACGCCCTGAAATATCATAAACAAGAAAGTCTTTCATTACAATTCCGTTTGTAGTTACATGAAAACCGTCTGTGTTTTTGTAAACAATTACAGCGTTTGGAGTAAATGTTGTAGCAGGAATTCCTAGTGTTTGAGTATAAACCAATTGAAAACGAGCATCGAATGTTCCTATAGCCGAAGTAAATACATATGGAGAAACTTTAATGTTATGCTCAATTCCCATCAAGTTATCACGAACAAACACGTTTTGGTTTCCTAAAAACAATCCGTCTTTATTAGTCAATTTAATTTTGTAGTTACCTGCTGTTGCAGCTTTAAATCCTAATGCAACAACATCATTGGAATAAAATGGCAAGCTACGTCCTTGAATTACATAATCGGCACCATCAATTTTTGAAGACAACATACTTCCGGTATTCCCAAATGAGAGACCATCAAAATTAGTATCTGCATTTTGAGTTGCCCCTTCTACATAAGCCACTGCAATTTAATTGATATCGTCACCCGATTCAGTTGTTAAATTCAACCACAAACGGTGTTTTTCAATTTCAGTAGTTCTCAAGAATTGATCGTCATTGTTACCAACACGCATTGCATTGGTAAAATTAATAGTTCCGGCAGCAGTTGCTTTCACGAAGAAACCTTGCCCTACTTGGATGATTCCATTTGGAGTAGCTGGTGCAAGGTGCGGATCTGGAGACGTTGCTGTTGTTGCTGCTGTTCCTGTACCGCCAATCCACGAGCTATAATTTGTGCCTGTAGGAAAAGTCCCATCTGCATTCATTGGTAAACTATGTGAGTAGAAATAGATAGTTCCATCCATTGTGCCAGGATTTGCAGATAAAAAAGTGGTAGCGCTAATTGGAGAAGGATATGGATTTCCCACTAAATTATACCCACTAGATGCTGTACTTAAAGTAAATGGAACACTACCATTATTTGGAACCCCAGTAAAAGTCCCTTCCCAAATTGTTGGTGTAGTTGACGAATGATCATTTGGAGCTCTTACCCCATATCCTTTACCAGGAGCAAATGTAGTTGTTCCGCTTAATCCTGAAGCTGTATAGGCATTTGTTGCGGTATCATAAACATAAAAACGATCCGTTAATGTAGCTGTCGAAAAGCCATATAAATTTTGACTTGCTACTGGTGAAGACCATAACGTATGATCCAATCGTAATAGAGAAGATGAATTTCTTTTTATTATAATGTTTCCAGTATTGGCAACCGCATTTGTCTGAAGTAAGTTGGCATTACTTTGCAAGGTCATGGTACCTGAATTGGCAACAGCATTAGCAACCGTTAAATTAAATCCTGCATTTACAGTAAGTGTTTTACCCGAATTGATAGTCAACGAGCTAATGCTAACATCGCTGGTTATAATAGGTTGGAAAGTGCCTGAACCAATAACTACATCTGAAGTTGCAGTTGGAACGGCACCTGATGCCCAGTTGCTTGCAGTAGCCCAATTTGTTGAGTTGGCGCCAGACCAGGTGTCTTGTTTGTAGAAATATATGTTATCAATATAATATGTACCAGTACTAGTAGAATTAAATCCTATTTGTTTGATAGCCGTTGTAAAACCAGCATAGTTCGTTAAAGCTATCTCTTTACTATTCCATTGATTTGCGGTAAGAGTACCCAAAGAAATATAAGGTGATTGAGTAGCAGCAACAAAACTAACTCCAGCAGCTGTTGCTGAAGTTGGATAAATATCGATATGCATATAGGTCTTACTACTAACATCTAATGTTGAGGGAGAAGAAAAAATTGACGTACCGCAAACACCACCAGACGCTACGACTAACTTCTTAGCATTTCCACCATCTGCCAATATAGTACTTGTAATAGGACAATTATACCAATTATCCCATGCAGCAATAGTTACCGCAGGAGTATAAGCATCACTATAAATAGAAATTACACTAGTTGGAGTTGGAGTCGGAGTTGGAGAAGCAGCGATTGGAGGAACTGCTGTAGTAAAACTATCTTGGGCTCCATAGGATGTCCCAGAAGTATTTGTAGCATACGCTCGAACATAATAGAGCGTATTTCCTGTAAGACCGGTAAGGCTACTGGTAAAAGCACCTGTTCCAGTTCCGTCATTAGTTTTGGTAGTCAAAGCTATTGTTGGTGCAGTAGTAGTAGCCCAGCAAACACCTTTAGCAGTAACTGCACTTGTGCCCTCATTGGTAACATTTCCTCCACTGGTAGCGGTGGTGCTTAATATTGCACTTGCGGCTGTAGTGCCTGCAAGGGTTGGTAATGGATTGGCAGTAGTAGTAAAACTTACTTCTGTACCATAAGTTGTTCCGCCGCCATTAGTAGCATAAGCTCTTACATAATAAAGCGTGGATCCTACAAGACCGGTAAGGTTACTGGTAAAACTTCCTGTTCCTGTTCCATCTGTTGTTTTTGTAGCCAAAGCTGTTGTTGGTCCAGTTGTAGTCCCCCAACAAACGCCTCTAGCAGTAACTGTATTTCCTGAATCTGATGTAACATTACCCCCACTGGTAGCGGTAGTAGCCGCAATTGACGTAACTGTAGTGGTAGCGGCAATGGTTGGTAGTGTAATAGCGGCGCAAGGATTTTGAAAATTTGCATTCAGTGGAAGATTCCATCTTACTTCAACGCCACTTATAATTACAAAAATAGTTGCAACATAAAGAGTAGGGTTTGAGGCTGCTGTAATGTATATGTTAATGTTTTATTAGCATTAGTCCATACTGCTCCGCCAGCTGTTACATTAACTGGCCCAGGATTTGCGCCTATATTCATGTTACTAGTGCTTGTTGCGCTTGGAAAATCTAATATCATTTGATAAGAGGTACCGCTTACATTTTTACATGTATAATTTAGTATATAAGTTGTATTAGGTGTTACAGAATTTAAAGGAGTACGACAATAATTTTGAGACGATGCCGAAGAACTTATTGAAATAGCGATTGCTAGAAAAGCTAATCGTTTGAAAGAATGACTTAAAGCTAAATTCTTAGTTAGCCATAGTAGTAATAATTTTTTCATAATGGTTTTTTTTAAACTGTAAAATTTTAATATACAGTTGTTAAATAGTTTATCAAGGTATGTTATATTTTGATTGATTATTTATTGCAGAAGTATATTAAAACCATACAACGAAAATAAGTGGAGCAATTATAGTGGTCAACGTATGCATAACCTATTGTTTTCTATTAATTTAAATTGTATTTGTAATGCCTGCTATATCACTTTTAAAAAAAATGTTGTGGTAATGTATTGTTAAAAATCAATTTTTTATATGCTAATTTTATTAATAAATAAAATTATTAAGGATTATTTTGAGGGTTTTTAATAATTTTTAGAAAAAAAGTGTTTAAAAAATAAATTTTATATTCTCAATAATTTAACTCTTTAAATATGAAAAATTGGTTTTACACCTCTTATATTATGAATATAGTAGTACCATTTAAAGTTGTTTAAGGCGCTGTAGTTTGAAATAAATAATAGTAGGCAGAAAGAAAAAAGGACAAAAATTCGAAATGCAAACAAACCGTTATAAAAAACACCTAATCAAGCATTATCTTAGTGGGTACAATTTTCGAAAAAAAATTTGGAGTTTTATTATTCTTCGCAACAACATTATTCGTGGCTAAAAACAAACTTAATAGTTGCGCTAATATCCCATAAAAAAAGCCTCACATTGCTGTAAGGCTTGGTATTACTGGTGGAGAATATCGGATTCGAACCGACCGCCTCTACGCTGCCAGCGTAGCGCTCTAGCCAAATGAGCTAATCCCCCAATGAAGTGCAAATATACATTTTTTCGTTTTAAAAAAAGCAATTTGAAAATTTGAAAATAGAATGACTTCAATTTACTAAATTTGCAATCAAAATACTTTAACAATGAGCAATATTAGAATTACCAAACAATTCAGTTTTGAAACCGGTCACGCGCTTTATGGCTATGATGGAAAGTGTAAAAACGTCCACGGACACAGTTATAAATTATCCGTAACCGTTATTGGTAAGCCCATTGACGACAATTCAAATGTGAAATTTGGAATGGTTATCGACTTTACCGATTTAAAGAAAATTGTAAAGGAAGAAGTTGTAGATCAGTTTGATCACGCTACAGTTTTTAACAAAAATACGCCGCATATTGAGTTGGCACGTGAGTTACAATCCCGCGATCACCATGTTATTTTGGTGGATTACCAACCCACAAGCGAAAACATGGTTATTGATTTTGCTAATAGAATTAAAGGGCGCTTACCAAACGGAATAGCGTTACACTCCCTAAAATTGCAAGAAACCGAAACTTCTTTTGCCGAATGGTTCCAAGAAGACAATTAAAGTGTTTCTGAAGCTAAAAATTACTTAAATTCTATTGCAGTAAATTCTATTGTAAGTTTATTTGCGCGAGGGATGGCAGTGGAAATCCGCTGCGGAACGAAGTGGAGCAGCGATTGCAACGCACAGCCCGACCGAGTTTACTAATTACTTCCTTCTTTGCAATGCCGTTCTGAACTCGGGCGCGCCCAAAAATAATTAGTCTTCGTCTATGGCTTTCTTTTTCTCAAATGTAAGCACCAATGCTGGTAATACCAAAAGATTGGCGAACATAGCAAATAGCAATGTGCAAGATATTAAACCGCCCAAAGCGATGGTTCCGCCAAAGCTAGAAAGTGTAAATATGGCAAATCCGAAAATGAGAACTACCGAGGTATAAAAAGTACTAATTCCTGTTTCTCGCAACGCACTAAATACTGATTTTTTAATTTTTCCGTTGTTTTGAATTAGGTCGTGACGGTATTTTGCCATGAACTGAATGGCGTTGTCAACAGATATTCCAAAGGCAATACTGAAAACCAATATTGTAGATGGTTTTAGGGGAATTCCGATATAGCCCATTAATCCCGAGGTGATACACAGCGGTAAAATATTGGTAATAACGGAAACGAAAATCATTTTTGATGAGCGAAACATATACGCCATAAGGCCTGCAATTAATAAAATGGCAAATATCAATGATTCGATTAAATTGTCTATTAAGTAGGCGGTTCCTTTTTGGAAAACCAATGCCTTTCCTGTAAGTGTGACTTCGTAGCGGTCTTTTGGAAAAACCTCCTCTATTTTGGCGCGCAATTTTCCTTCAATTTTCGCCATGTCTTTGGTGCCAATGTCTTTCATGAAAGTGGTAATTCTGGCATATTGACCGGTTGAATCAACGTAGCTTTTCATCAAATTGTCTTTCGTGTTTTTGGTTGCATTTTTGGCATACGAAAGAATGAAAACTTGCTCCTGAGAATTGGGCAATTCATAATATTCGGGGTTTCCGTTGTAGAACGCTTGTTTAGAATATTTTACCAAATTGACAACAGAAACGGGTTTTGAAAGTTCTGGAATTTGCTCGATTGTTTTTTGAAGTTCGTCCATTTTTTTCATGGTAGACAATTTCATAACGCCTTTTTTGTGTTTGGTATCAATCATAATTTCAAGGGGCATTACTCCGTTGAACTCTTTTTCGAAAAATACTATGTCTTTGAAAAACGAAGCGCTTTTTGGCATTTCACCAATCAGACTTCCTGAAACTTTCATTTTTGAAACTCCAATTACGCTGAAAATCAAAAGCAAAACATAAATGGTATAAATGACTTTTCGCTTGTTTTTTACGATATTTTCTACCCAATCCAAAACCGACGAAATATAGGTTTTGCTCAAATGGTACAAGTGTTTTTCCTTTGGAACCGACATAAAACTATAGGCAATAGGGACAACTACCAAGGTTAAAAGATACACGGTAATTACGTTTAGAGAAGTTACCAATCCAAATTCGAACAGCAATTCGTTGCCGGTAATCATAAAAGTAGCAAAACCGGCTGCGGTTGTTAAATTGGTCATCATCGTAGAAACCCCAATTTTTGATATAACGCGTTGCAAGGCTTTTGCTTGATTATTGTGTAGTTTTATTTCTTGCTGGTATTTATTGATAAGAAAAATACAATTTGTAATTCCTATTACAATAATCAATGGTGGAATTATGGCCGTTAGAATCGTAATCCGGTAATGAAGCAATCCTAAGGTGCCAAACGACCACATTACGCCAAAAAGCAAAATCAAAATTGATATAAATGTGGCTCTGAAGGAACGGAAAAATAGGAAGAAAATCAAGGAAGTAATAAACAATGCAGCGCCAATAAACAAGGCAATTTCGCCTTTCATATTCTCGGCATTTATCGTTCGGATATACGGCATTCCAGAAACCCGAAGGTCAATTCCTGTTGTTTTTTCAAACTTTTCAATCTTCGGAATCAGGTTTTCAACGATAAAGGTTTTTCTTTCGGCAGTGTTTACGATTGCTTTTTTAAGATATACTGCAGACCGAATACTTCCCGATTTTTTATTGAAAAGCAATCCTTCATAAAAAGGTAAATTATTGAAAAGTTCGTTTTTTAAGTTTTTTAAATACGTCTGGTTTACAATTTGATTTTGATTAATTAACGGAACCAATTGGAATTTTTCGGCGAGGGTATCTTTTTGTAATTTTTTCAGGTCGTTTAGCGAAACTACCAGTTCAACTTCGTTTGCATTTTTTAAACCCGTCATTAATTCGTTCCAAGCCGCAAAAGCCTTTGGCGTAAAAAAGGTAGTGTCTTTAAATCCAATAACAATTAGATTTCCCTCTTCCCCAAATTTGGAAAGAAAGTCATCATATTGTTGGTTTACAATGTGTTTTTGGGGAAGCAGATTGGCTTCAGTATAGGTCATTCCTAGATTTCTCCATTGAAAACCTAAAAAGATGGTGATGGCAACAATTGTAATTAATATTTTAATTCTATTGGTAAGAATAAGTCTGGCTATAAATTCCCAAATTCCAACTTTTAATGTCTTTTTCATATACGTTTTAAATGCCCTCAAAGGTAATTAAAACGAACAAAAAAATTATTTATTCTTATTTTATTTATTTAAAAAACCGCATTTTACAATAAAAACGAAATTTAACAATAAATATACATCCTTCTTTATAATTTTTATGGTTACTTTTCTCATCTTTGTGTTGTGCAAAATAGAATAACGCTCAAGGTATATGAAAAAAATAAAAAATTCATTGTTTTATATTGCAATAACTGGGGGTTTTACTGCTATAATGTATTGGATTATTTTCAAAGGTAAAGATTTGGAATTGGGGAAAAAATTTCCGGTAGTTGGTTCAGGAAATGGCCATTGGGAAGATTTTCAGACTTCTATGCTTTCGAATTTACATCATCCATTAGCGATCTTATTGGCACAAATTGTTACCATAATTATTGTTGCACGTTTTTTTGGATGGATTTTTAGAAAAATTGGGCAGCCTTCAGTAATTGGAGAAATTCTTGCGGGTATATTTTTAGGCCCTTCCTTAGTGGGTTCCTATTTCCCAGAATTTTCTAGTGCTTTATTCCCAGAGGCTTCGCTAGGTAATTTACAGTTTTTGAGCCAAATTGGATTAATCCTTTTTATGTTTGTTGTTGGTATGGAACTCGACTTGAAAGCACTAAAAAATAAAGCCAACGAAGCGGTTGTTATTAGTCATGCTAGTATCGTAATTCCATTTACTCTTGGTGTTGGATTAGCCTATTTTGTGTATCATAAATTTGCTCCTGAAGGAGTTCATTTTTTGGCTTTTAGCTTGTTTTTAGGAATCGCCATGAGCATAACTGCCTTTCCCGTTTTGGCCAGAATTGTTCAGGAAAGAGGCATTCATAAAACGCGGCTTGGCGCCATCGTTATCACTTGTGCTGCGGCAGATGATATTACTGCTTGGTGTATTTTGGCAGTGGTAATTGCGATTGTGAAAGCGGGTACTTTTGTAAGTGCATTGTATATTATTTTATTGGCTTTTCTCTATGTTTTATGCATGTTATTTGTGGTAAAGCCTTTCTTAAAAAGAATTGGCGATTTGTATTCGTCAAGCGAAAATCTAAGTAAACCTGTAGTTTCTATTTTCTTTCTAACACTTATTTTGTCTTCCTATGCAACGGAAATAATTGGAATTCATGCACTATTTGGAGCGTTTATGACGGGTGTAATTATGCCTGATATTTCAAAATTCAGAACCGTTTTTATCGAAAAAGTTGAAGATGTTGCATTGATATTATTACTTCCTTTATTTTTTGTATTCACGGGATTGCGAACAGAAATCGGGTTGATAAACGACCCCTATTTATGGAAAGTTACAGGATTTATTATTCTTGTAGCCGTTGTTGGAAAATTTTTAGGAAGTGCTTTTGCGGCAAAATTCGTAGGCCAAAATTGGCGCGACAGTTTAACTATTGGCGCTTTAATGAATACGCGTGGATTAATGGAATTGGTCGTGCTAAATATTGGTTTAGACCTAAAAGTACTTACGCCAGAAGTTTTTACAATGATGGTAATTATGGCTTTGGTGACAACTTCCATGACCGGACCAGCGCTGGATTTAATCAATTGGGCGTTCAATACCAAAGAAGTTATTATACCTGAAGAAGTTATCAAGGACAGTAAATTCAAAATATTAATTTCATTTGGAAGCAATGAAAAAGGGAAATCGCTTTTGCGATTGGCTTCTAGTTTTATTAATAAAGAAAATGCCAATATTACAGCAATGCATTTAACGTTAAGCGACGAAATGCATTCTTACAACCTTGAAGAATATGAAAAAGAAAGGTTTTCTCCAATTATAGAAGAATCTGTAGTATTAGAACAAAAAATCTCAACCATCTTTAAAGCAACAACTGATATCGAAACCGAAATTGCTGAAATTGCCAATCAAGGCGAATATGATTTACTATTGGTAGGTCTCGGGAAATCAATTTTTGAGGGAACATTGCTTGGAAAAGTACTCGGATTTACATCAAGTATGATCAATCCAGATCGTTTAATTGGAAAATTTACAGGGAAAGAAGGCTTGTTTGAAAACTCTCCCTTTGACGAAAGAACGCGACAAATTATTTCTAAAAGCAAAATGCCTTTGGGGATTTTAGTCGATAAGGATTTGCAACATGTAAATCAGGTTTTCATTCCAATATTTGGTGCAGAGGATACTTTTTTAATCGATTATGCTCAAAAATTAATCTATAATAACAATTCTCATATTTCTATTTTGAACAGTAATGAGCAATTAAAAAACAATTTCATGATTCAAAATGCCATCACTACTTTGGAAAATAAATTCCCAAATAACCTGACTTTGGCAGACGAAAGAATTATGAAAAAGGAGTTTTTAACAAACAAAGATTTAATGATTATTAGTCTTGATAGTTGGAAAAAACTAGTAGATTCAAGAAGTGTTTGGCTTAGTAATATTCCTTCAATATTAATTATCAAGCCGTAATTTATAATCCTAAATCCAATACAAAACTCAATTTAACAGCAATATTGTCCTCAACTCTTGGAAGTTGGTTGGGTCCGTATCGGTAAAATCCTGTCAATCCAAAACCTTTATAAATTTGGTTTAATTCAATTCCCGATTCGAAAAATCCTTTGTTTAGGGTTTTGTAATTGATTCCTACATGTTGCTCGGGACGGTCTAAATTTCCAAAAGCCATTCTAGTAACAAATACCAATGTTGGCTTTACTTTCTTGAATAGTGTTACTCTTTTTGAGCCGTGTTTCAATTGTAATACAGCAAATTTATTAGAGAAAAACTCATTGAAATACATCGTTTCAAAACTATTTTTGCCCGAAATTGTAATCCGTTGTTGGATTCTGTCTTTGGTTAAATTATTTGGAGATGTATTGTAAAGATGCGTTAGCGGCACATCGCCAAAGGCATATCCGCCTTCAAAAAGCACTTCCGATTTTTGACCGTTGCTGTATTTTTTCTCGTAAACTGCACGAAAATCTATTTTGGTGAATTTAAAATCGTTTTGCAATACTTTTGGCAAAGATTGGGTAAATTGTATTGTAAATCTTGGAAAACTTTTTTCAATTTCTAAGCGACCAAGCGGCGTTTGCATATACGCACTAAAAGGGTTCCATTGCAAGGAAACCATTGCTGTAGTCATTTTGAAAGCGGTGTACAATTTATCGTTGGCATTGAAAGCATAATCGAATTTTGGAATCACTTCAGTGTGTGAAAGTTGCCAAACGCTCTCTGTTTTAGGAATTATTTTGGTCTCGATATACCCTTTCCAACTTTTGTAATTATAAAAAGTACTAACATTTATTGGTCTTGGATCATAGAGTTTAAAAACCCGCTTGTCAATGGCATAAACGGTATGCGCAATTTCACTTACATCGTCCGTAAAGGAACCGCCAAGCCAAGTATTCGAGAATTTTCCCAGTCGGGTCGCCATTCCCAAGTTGTATTTAAAGTTTCCGTCCTTAGTTCCATAGGCTGTATATCCTTCAAGTCGGTATTTTCTTGAGAATTTTTCATTTGTAATTCCACCTGATCCTATTCGGAATCCTTCATAATTATTATAACTCAGCAAATGCCGCAAATCATAATCAATTGGGCCCAAGGGAATGTATCCGTTGATTATTTTTCGTCCAAAACGCAACCTGCTTTCAATTCTATTTTTCACTGAAATACTGTCTAAAACAACATACGTTCTTTGGCTTCTAATATCTAAGCTGTCTTTTCGATAGGTATTCCAAAACGTTTCATTTTTGTTTGCAGCATCCTCTTTTATATCAATTTCAAGGAAGGATTTTTTTATTTTTAAGGGAATATTGATTTCAAATTCCGAACAGTAGGTTTCCGAAAGCAAATAGACAAAATCAGAGGCCGTTTTTTTTCGGGTTTTGAAATCTTTCGTATCTGCATCAAACTGAATGGTTCCACCCAAAATTTTAATATCATCATCATTGATTCCTTTTACAATTTTGAACTTTTTTGCAACTGGGAACCAGATTTTTTCATCGGAAAGGTATTTAAATTCATGTGTTCCTGTAATGTCTAAAACGCCTTTTATTCGCATAATGGCTTTGGCAATTGCATAATTTTGCTGGTCGATATAAAGTACGCCTTCTAATCCTGAAGCCTTTTTCTTATTTTTGAAGTAAACCATCAAAGTGGGGCGGTCTTGAATAGAAACAGTATCTAATATTTTATAGCTGTAATTGGACAATCCCGACCGAGAAATAGGACTGCTGTAATTGGTTTCAAAGAGCTCATATTCTTTGTCATAAATTGAAAAAGATTGTAAATTGAATGCCAAAATCTCATAGATAGGCTGTTTGAAACCCGCCATTTTTGTGGCCAAAACCGTTTCCTTTAAGCCCGTTTCGTTGAACTGGAATTGGGATATTTTTTCTGTTTGAAACAAATGCTGTTTGTTGATTATTTTTTTGAATTTATAATTGGAGGAATCTATATTTGCCAGTTTTTTGGCATTTTCTTTTTCTATAAAAACCGAATCGATTCGGCCATTTATAGAATCGGGGTTGGCGGTTACAATCAATTTATTATAGGATTTAAACCGAAAGCTTTTGAGGATTATTTGAGGATTATTTGAGTCTTTTAGAGCAATAACTTTTCTGATAACTGCTAATGATGGATTGGCATGAACCACAATCACTTCCTTCAAAATATCCAATTTGGGTTCTAAAGTAATAGTATAAAACTTTTTTTCGGGGATGATGCTTATTTTTTTTGGGCTGAAGCCAATATAGGAAACCGAAATTTCAGAAAGCAATTGGTTGCTGAGAAGCGTGAATTTTCCATCTACATCCGAAATGGTATTTGCGCCAAGCGACGAAGAAACGGTTGCAAAGGCCAAAGGCACATTTGATGAAGCGTCAGTTACTATTCCGTTTATTTGAAATTGCGCTTGAAGGGAGAATGTTAGGAATAAAAATAAAACCGTGAGTTGCTTCATTTCAAGAATTTACTGCAAAAGTAGTAAATATCGCTAAAAAACAACCTCCTTTATGCTTCAGAAGTTATATTTTTTTCTTTATAAAGTCGTTTCTCAAGCATAGCCTTTAGGATTTAAGGTAGTTGAGGTGTGTAATCCGGAAACCGTAATTGTTCTTGTACTTTTTCGATGCCTTAAAATTGCTTCTTTCTATTTCGCTTCTCTAGCAATGACCTAAACGAGGGCACGCCCAAAAAAATTGAAGAAAATCGTTAAGAACTCTCAAGGAAAATTACTCTAAATCCTCTATATTTGCATTTAATTGCAATGGTTATTTTTAATATTATTACATTTTCAAGATGAAACATACCAAGGTTAAAGACTTATTAAACAATGCCTCGACGCTACAAGAAATAAATGCAAAAGGTTGGGTGCGCACGTTTAGAAACAATCAATTTATTGCTTTAAATGACGGTTCAACTATAAATAATATTCAATGTGTGGTGGATTTTGAAAATACGCCAGAGGAAACTTTGAAGCGCATTACTACAGGAGCCGCAATTTCGGTTACTGGGAATTTGGTGGAAAGTCAAGGTGCAGGTCAGAAATTTGAGATTCAGGTTACTAAATTACAAATTCTTGGGGATTCGGATGCGGAGAAATTTCCGATGCAACCGAAGAAACATTCGTTGGAATTTTTACGTGAAAATGCCCATTTGAGAGTGCGTACAAACGCTTTTGGAGCAATAATGCGCGTTCGTTCGGTGGTGTCGTTTGCCGTTCATAGTTATTTTCAAAATAAAGGTTTTGTCTATGTGAATACACCAATTATCACCGGTTCGGATGCCGAAGGTGCTGGAGAAATGTTTAAAGTTACGGCATTGCCATTTGACAATACGCCAAGAACTGAGGAAGGAAAAATTAATTATAAAGAAGATTTTTTTGGCAAAGAAACCAATTTAACGGTTTCGGGACAATTGGAAGCTGAAACCTATGCGATGGCTTTGGGTCAAGTGTATACTTTTGGCCCTACTTTTCGAGCTGAAAATTCCAATACTTCTCGACATTTGGCTGAATTTTGGATGATTGAACCAGAAGTGGCTTTCAATGATTTGAATGACAATATGGATTTGGCTGAAGATTTTATTCAATATGTAATTAAATACACGATGGATAAATGCCAGGACGATTTAAAGTTTTTAGAAAGTCGATTGACAGATGAAGAAAAAGTAAAACCTCAGGCAGAACGCAGCGAAATGCCGTTGCTTGAGAAATTGAATTTTGTTTTAGAAAACAATTTTAAAAGAGTTTCCTATACCGAAGCAATTGATATTTTAAGAAATTGCAAGCCGAATAAAAACAAGAAATTCAACTATATTATTGACGAATGGGGTGCTGATTTACAATCGGAACACGAGCGTTATTTGGTTGAAAAACACTTTAAATGTCCCGTGATTTTATTTGATTATCCAGCCAACATAAAAGCGTTTTATATGCGTTTAAATGAAGACGGAAAAACCGTTCGCGCCATGGATATTTTATTTCCTGGGATTGGTGAAATCGTTGGAGGCTCACAAAGAGAAGAGCGCTATGAAGTTTTAGTCGAAAAAATGAAAGCTTTAGGAATTGATGAAGAAGAATTGTGGTGGTATTTAGACACCCGAAGATTTGGAAGCGCAGTGCATTCAGGTTTTGGACTTGGCTTTGAAAGATTGGTACTTTTTGTAACCGGAATGACGAATATTCGAGACGTAATTCCTTTCCCAAGAACGCCCGGAAGTGCAGAATTCTAAAAATTTGTTTAAAGTCTAAAGTTTAAAGTTGTTTAAAATGCTGCAACCTTAAACTTTAAACCTTAAACTTTTAAACAATAAAATGCAAAAGCAATTTCTAAATTTAAAGTTATCTCAAAAATTATCTCCACAACAAATCCAGTTGATGAAGTTAATTCAATTGCCTACGCAAGCATTTGAGCAACGTTTATTAGAGGAAATGAATGAAAATCCAGCTTTGGAAACGGGAGCCGAGGATGACTTTGAAAAGGACGAATATGAAAATGAAGATTACGACGATTATGATGATTCTGAATCCGACCGAATTGAGGCCGAAGACATCAATATTGACGATTATCTAAGCAACGACGAAATTCCCGATTATAAAACCCAAGCTAATAATTATGGAGATGAAGATTCTAATAGAGAATCGCCATTGGCATCGCCTGTGAGTTTTCATCAGGATTTAATTAATCAATTGAACACCTTTATTTTAAATGATAGCGAGCGCGAAATTGCAGAATTTCTCGTTGGCAGCATCGACGATATGGGCTATATCAGAAGAAGTATTCAGGATATTGTTGACGATATGGCTTTTACGCAAGGGGTTTACACCGATGAAAAAACCGTCGAAAGTTTATTGCACGTTATCCACGAATTAGAACCTTCAGGAGTTGGCGCCCGCGATTTACAAGAATGTTTGTTGTTGCAATTGAAACATAAAACCCCAACAGAATCAATAGCGCTAGCGACTTCAATTGTATCAGAACAATTTGATGCTTTTACCAAAAAACATTACGATAAGTTAATTCAGAAGTTCAATGTTTCGAATGAGCAACTCAAAAAAGCCATTCACGAAATCGAAAAATTGAATCCAAAACCAGGCGGATCGTTTACTGGAAATAATAAAATTACTGAAAATGTAGTTCCCGATTTTGCCATTAGAATTATAGATGGCGAATTAGAACTCACCTTAAACGGACGAAATGCGCCTTCACTACATGTTTCCAAAGACTATCAAGAGATGATGCAAACCTATAAAGATTCGAGAGATAAATCGAATTCACAAAAGGAAGCGGTTCAGTTTATCAAACAAAAATTAGATTCTGCAAAGTGGTTTATCGATGCCATCAGACAACGCCAAGAAACGCTTTATGTAACCATGAATGCAATCATGCATTTTCAAGAAGAATTTTTCCTTGACGGCGAAGAAACAAAAATGAAACCGATGATTTTGAAAGACATTGCCGATATGGTAGGTCTTGATATTTCGACTATTTCGCGTGTTGCTAACAGCAAATATGTTGAAACACCTTATGGAACAAAACTCATCAAAGAATTCTTTTCTGAAGCAATGAAAAATGACCAGGGTGAAGATGTTTCTACACTTGAAATCAAGAAAATCTTGCAAAATGTAATCGCCGAAGAAGACAAACACAAGCCTTTGCCAGACGATCAATTGGCAGAGATATTAAAAGAAAAAGGGTATCCAATTGCCCGAAGAACAATAGCAAAATACAGAGAATTACTAGAGATTCCTGTGGCTAGAATGAGAAAAAAAATGTAAAAATATCTGATTTGAAAAAATTTCTATCCTTTTTCTCTTATCTTTTTCATCCGATATTCGTGCCCATTTTCGGAACACTATTCTATTTTTTATATAGTAATTACTATTTTACCGAGCAACAAAAATATCTTATTCTGCTTCAAATCAGTATCGTTACTATTTTAATTCCAATCTCTTTTTATTATTTATTACGCTCTTTTAATAAAGTAGATTCCGTGATGGTTTATCAATTACCACAACGTAAAATCCCATTGTTACTTCAAGCAATTTTAATTTTTCTTTTGATTACAAAAAGCATTACAGCCGAAGAAATTCCAGAATTATATTACTACTTTTTAGGCGGATTAATCAGTACTTTTTTGTTGTTGATTTTATTAATTTTAAAGATAAAAGCCAGTATTCACATGGTTGGAATTAGTACTTTAACTTTTTTTGTAATTGCGTTGAGTTTGCATTTTCATTACAATATAATTTTCGTGATTGCGCTCCTTGTAGCTATGAATGGATTTGTGGCTACTTCGAGATTAGAAATGCAAGCACACACAAATAAAGAATTGGTAATTGGATTTTTTTCGGGGATGCTGCCTCAGATAATTCTATCTTTTTTTTGGCTATAAAATATAAAACATAAATCCAAAATTCAAAGTATTCACCTCTAGAGAATTACCATTTAAAACTGCTGATTTAAATATTGGATTTAAACCATAATAGACCATGAAATTTACAGTATTGTAGCCAACGCTTAAATAGGTTCCGTATTGAAATTTATTGATGTCTGGATTCCCAACAACTTTTATGCTACTTTGGCTATCTTGATAGTTAGATTGCGTATAAAACAAATAACTAAGCTTTAAACCGGTATAAATTCTCCAAAATTTATGACTTTCAGGAGTTGATGTTCGCCATCTAAATTCTATAGGAATATCTATTGAATGTAGTGTTAATTTATTTTTATCAAAGCTAGTAGCCGATGAAATTGTACTGTATTCAGGAGCTCCATTGGCTTCAGAAATCAATATATTTTGATTATAACTATTCAAAGAATACCCAATTCCTGTTGCTATGGCTTTGGTTCGGGTCTTATTAATTGGCATGTCTCTTAAAATTCCAAGCGAAAAACTAGGCGTGAATTTATTTTGGGATATTCCCGAAGGACGTTTTAAAAGCGTATTATAGGAAATTCCAACATAGAATTGATCTTCTCGATAAAGAGAATCAACTGCAGCAAAATCAGGTGTTTCTTGAGAAAAAACGCTGGAAAAAGAGAAGAAAATAAGACTGTATAATACTACCCGCATTGTGTTTTTTTTGGGGTTTAAAGATACAAAAAAAGGCAATTCAAATCATTATGATTAAATTTTTAATGTAATGCGAGTGATTTATATGGTTTAATGTATTTTTAAAAAGTCGAAAACCGTAAAAATACTAAAATAAAAAAACCCTAACAACTCAATTAATTAAGATATTAGGGTTTATTATTGCAGAGAGAAAGGGATTCGAACCCTCGATATGTTGCCATATACACGCTTTCCAAGCGTGCGCCTTCAGCCACTCGGCCACCTCTCTATTTGGGTTTGCAAATAACTAAAAAAAATATCGGTTATGAAAGTTAAAGTCTAGGTATTATGATAATTCTCCTCTAATAGGTGTTTCAAATATGGTTTTGAAAACATTGGGAGCTACATTTTGTCCGAGCATGTACATTAACTTCGTAATTGCAGCTTCTGTAGTGATATCTTTTCCTGAAATTATTCCAATTTCCTTGAGTAATGTACTTGTTTCATAATGTCCCATACTTACGCTTCCACCGGAACATTGCGTTACATTTATAATATGCAATCCGCTTTTAATGGCTTTTTTAAGAAGTGAGATAAACCATTCATCTGTTGGGGCATTTCCTGAACCGTATGTTTCTAAAATAATTCCTTTAAGGTTTGGAATATTGAATATTGAAGACAAAACTGTTTCATTGATTCCAGGAAACATTTTTATTACCGCTACATCAGTATCTAAATTGGAATTTATTTTAAGTTTTTTAGTGCTTGATTTTGGCAATAAAAACGGAGTATTAACTTTCAAATGCACGCCAGATTCTGCCAATTCAGGATAATTTGGCGATGCAAAAGCATTGAAATGTTCCGCATTTATTTTTGTAGTTCTGTTGCCTCGGTACAATTTGTATTCAAAATAAAGTCCAACCTCGGTAATTACCGCTTTGTTTTTAGATTGTAAAGAAGCGATTTGAATTGCCGTAATAAGATTTTCTTTGGCGTCAGTTCTCAAATCACCAATGGGCAATTGTGATCCAGTAAAAATAACAGGTTTACTTAGGTTTTCGAGTATAAAACTCAATGCTGAAGCCGAATACGACATGGTATCTGAACCATGTAAAACTACAAATCCATCAAAAGAATCGTAATTATTTTCAATTATTTTGGCGATTTTAACCCAATGTATTGAATTCATATTAGAGGAATCCATAGGTTTTTCAAATGAAATAGTTTCTATCTCACAATCCAACTGTTTTAATTCGGGAATTTTATTCAATAATTTACTGAAATTGAATGCTTGCAAAGCACCCGTTTCAAAATTTTTCATCATACCAATGGTTCCACCAGTATAAATCAAAAGTATTTTGACTTTAGATTGCATCTGAAAATTTCATTTTATTGACTACCGGATTGGCATACATTGCCAAGAAGCTTTGTAGCTCAATTGGATTGGAGTTATCTATTCTCATGTCTAATCTTCGCTCAAAAAGTGATTTTTCACTTTCCGAATACAAATGAGAATATTCGTTTGTTTCATTCAAAATATCATACGCAATGTAATTCGTTGGCCACAATTTATAGCTTTTCAATATCGATTCGTCAATAGTTAGAGCCAACGCCTGAATTTGTTTATTGGAGTTTTCAAATTCAGTTGCAATAACTTCTAATTCTGAGTCAAGGACTTTTCCCACATGAATATGGATGTGCTTTTTTTGCCCCATAATACCACTTAAAAGCGTAGTGAAATCTTCATTTTTTTCTTTAACGTAAATTTCATTGTTGGCTTCAGCCATTAATTGAGGCATTTTTAAAGCATCGGTAGGATCATATTCATAAGAAATGGAAACTGGAACGACCTTAATTTTTTTAAAATAGTCCATCAAATTTTCTTCGTCTGAACCCATCGCAAGCATTTTCAAAACGCCAGGATTTGTGGAGTCATTTCCGTCTTTTGTGCGTCCTTCCCGCTGTGCAATCCAAACCGATCTGTTTTCTCGTAATAATAATTGTGCAATATATTCGGCCAATAATTTGGAACTTTGCAACAATTCTCTTGGCGATAATCCTCGTTGAACCAAGAAATTTCTATTCATCTTTGCCAACGTATTCATGAACGCTTTTTTTACTAAATTGTCACCAATGGCAGACGCTGTCATCACCAAACCATTGTCAAACAAACAGGCATTCAATAATGAAGTATCTAATATAATATCACGATGATTGGAAATAAAAAGATAGGAAGTGTTTTTTTCTAAAGTCTCAAAACCTGAAGTTGTAAGTCCTTCCGAGCTTTTTTCTAATACTTTTTTTAGTGAATGATAAATAAAATTGCACTGAAAATCCCGAATAGAATGTGTTTTTCTGAGTTGTTCTTTCCAAACTACATCATCAACATCTGGAAAGGTAAAATCCATTAATGCCTTCATCATCGGATGGTTCACAGTATCTTGAATGCCTGCATTTATCTCTGCATCATAAAAGGGACGTATAGAATCGAATTTCGACATTTAGTTTTGGTTTTATTCACAAAAGAACGAAATTTTTATCGATTTTATTCTTTTTATAGGATTAAATCCCAAAAACTGCTTTGGAGTTTTCGGTGGTTTGTGTTGCTATTTCTTCCAATGAAACCTCGTAAAGTGATGCTAATTTATCGACCACATTCACAATATAACTGCTTTCGTTTCTTTTTCCTCGAAATGGAATTGGAGCCAAATAAGGCGAATCGGTTTCCAAAACAATATGTTTTATGTCGATTTGATTTATAAATTGGTCAATTTTACCGTTTTTGAAAGTGACTACTCCTCCAATTCCCAATTTCATGTTATACGAAATGGCTTGTAATGCTTGCTTGTGTGTGCCAGAAAAACAATGAAAAATTCCAAATAAATCTGCTGCTTTTTCTTCTTCTAAAATTTCAAATATTTCATCAAAAGCATCCCGACAGTGAATTACGATTGGTAATTTATAGTGCTTTGCCAATTGAATTTGTCTTCTAAAAGCAAGTTGTTGTTCCTTGAGATGGGTTTTATCCCAATACAAATCAATTCCGATTTCGCCAATAGCCACAAATTTTCTTGATGCCAATTCCTGTTCTACCATTTGCAATTCTTCCAAATAATTGTCTTTCACATGCGTTGGGTGCAAACCCATCATTAAAAACACATTTTCGGGATAATTGGCTTCCAAAGCATACATTTTTTGAATATAATTGGAATCAATGGCGGGGATAAAAAAACGCGTAACTCCTTTATTTATGGCACGTAGCATCATTTCGTCACGATCAATGTCGAATTCTTCAGCATATAAATGAGTGTGCGTATCGGTGATTATCATAGTAATAAATTGAGCGATGCAAAGTTAGTATTTTGATTGGTTTTGAATTCAATTTACAAATAAAATCCCGTTTAGAAACTAAACGGGATTTATATAAATTGTTATTTTAACTTTTACAATTCAAACGCTTTTTTAGGATTGTTGTCACACAATAATTCCAATGGGTTTTCTAACGCTTCTTTAACGGCTACTAAGAACCCAACCGACTCACGTCCGTCTATGATTCTGTGGTCATACGATAAGGCAACATACATCATTGGGTGAATTTCAACTTTACCATTTACGGCAATTGGACGCTCAATAATATTGTGCATTCCTAAAATTCCTGATTGTGGTGGGTTGATTATTGGCGTACTCAACATACTTCCAAAAACGCCGCCATTGGTAATCGTAAATGTGCCGCCAGTCATATCGTCAACGGTAATTTGACCGTCACGCGCTTTTATGGCTAATCTTTTTATGTCGGCTTCAATTCCTTTGAAGGTTAAAATTTCGGCGTTACGAACTACGGGAACCATCAATCCTTTTGGACCAGAAACAGCTATTGAAATATCGCAAAAGTCATACGCAATTTTATAATCCCCATCCATCATGGAATTCACATCTGGGAATAAAGCCAAAGCTCTGGTTACCGCTTTTGTAAAAAACGACATATAACCAAGTCCAATTCCACCGTGTTTCGCTTTGAATGCCTCTTTGTATTCATTTCGTAAGGTGTTAATTGGCGTCATGTTTACTTCATTAAAAGTAGTTAACATTGCCGTGTCATTTTTTGCAGCAACCAATCTTTCCGCTACTTTACGACGTAACATAGATAATTTTGTTCTCTCAGAACCTCGCGGACCACCTGTTGGCGTTCCCATAGAAGGAACGGAGTTTACCGCGTCCTCTTTAGTAATTCTTCCGTCTTTTCCTGTTCCGATAATATCAGAAGGTTGTATGTTTTTTTCGTCTAATATTTTTCTTGCTGCTGGTGAAGGCGTTCCCGTTGCATACGAAGCGGGAGCTTGCACAACAACTGCTGCCACTTTAATTTCTTCTTTTTTTACTTCAGTAACTTTTTCAACAGCTTCTGTAGTAGTTCCCCCTTTGGGGGCGGAGGGGGCTCCGTCAGTATCGATGTGGCAAACTACTGCTCCAACGGCAACTGCATCGCCTTCTTCTGCCTTTAATGTAATGATTCCACTTGCTTCTGCTGGCAATTCTAAGGTTGCTTTATCAGAATCTACCTCAGCAATGGCTTGGTCTTTCTCTACATAATCGCCATCTTTTACTAACCATGTGGCAATTTCTACTTCTTTAATTGATTCGCCTGGCGAGGGAACTTTCATTTCTAAAATCATAATTTTTTGTTTAATGTTTGAATTGTTTAAAGTTTAAAGTTCTACAACAGAAACTTTAAGCCTTAAACTTTAAACCATTTTCTTATCTAAATAAATTTTTGTCAAAAACCATTTTTATGGCATCTGCGTGGCGACGTTTTGCTCTTGTGTAACTTCCTGATGCTGGTGCGGCGTAGGCTCTTAATGATGCCAATCTCCATTTCACCAAGTCGAAATTCATTAACATAAAGCTGTAAGCCCCCATGTTTCTTGGTTCTTCCTGCGCCCAAACATAATCGTCGGCGTTTGGATATTTCGCGATAATGGCTTTTAATTGTTCTACTGGCAATGGGAATAATTGTTCAATTCTAACAACGGCAACGTCTTTTCGTTCATTATTTTCTCTTTCGGCAGTGATATCGTAATAGAATTTTCCGGTGCAGAAAACCAATGTTTTTACTGCTGCTTTATCTACGGTTTCATCGTCAAAAGTCTCTTGGAAACTTCCTTTTTCGAAATCTTCAATTGGCGAAACTACTCTTGGATCACGCAACAAACTTTTTGGTGTAAACACAATTAACGGTTTACGGAAATTGGTTTTCATTTGTCTTCTCAACAAATGGTAAAAGTTTGCAGGTGTTGAACAATCGGCAACGAACATATTATTTCGTGCACAAAGTTGCAAATAACGCTCCATTCTTGCAGAGGAATGTTCGGCACCTTGATTTTCATATCCGTGAGGAAGTAATAGTACAATTCCGTTTTGGTTGTTCCATTTGTCTTCTCCACAAGAAATATATTGGTCTAACATAATTTGGCATCCATTGCTGAAATCACCAAATTGAGCTTCCCAAATGGTCAATGTTTTTGGACTTGCCAAAGCATATCCATAATCAAATCCCAATACGCCATATTCTGACAAATGAGAATTGAAAATATTGAATTTTCCTGTTTTTCCTTGAATATTATTAAGAAGAATTACTTCTTCTTCGGAGTTTTCTACTTTCACGACAGCGTGACGGTGAGAGAATGTTCCGCGTTCTACATCTTGCCCAGAAATACGAACGTTGAAACCTTCTTGTAAAAGAGAACCGTAAGCCAAATGTTCCGCCATAGACCAATCTAACTTGTTTGTTTCAAAGAACATTGTCTTTCTGTCGTTTATTAATTTTTGAATTTTACTAATAAACTTTTTGTCTGCTGGCAAATTACAAACGGCATTGGCAATATTTGTAAGTCCTTCTTTTGGATAGGAAGTGTCGAATTTTTCAAGCATTTGAACGTTGGTAACTTGTTCGTAACCCAACCATTCGTTTTGCATAAATGGCGTAATGATAGTCAAATCTTTTTTACGAGATGCTTCTAAGTTTACTTCCAATTTTGCTTTGTATGCTGTTTCTAATGTTTTGATAAAATTAGCATCAATTACACCTTCTTCAATCAACTTTTCAGTATAAATATCCCTTGGATTTTTATGACTTGCAATGATTTTATATAATAAAGGTTGCGTAAAACGAGGTTCGTCACCTTCATTATGACCGTATTTTCGGTATCCTAATAAATCGATAAATACGTCGCTTCCAAACTGCATTCTGTAATCCAATGCAAATAACATGGCGTGAACAACCGCTTCTGTATCATCCGCATTTACGTGCAAAACGGGTGATAAGGTAACTTTTGCAACATCGGTACAATAAGTAGAAGAACGTGCGTCTAAATAATTGGTTGTAAATCCAACTTGATTATTAATGACAATATGAATGGTTCCGCCAGTTTTGTAGCCGTCCAATTTTGCCATTTGAATAATTTCGTACACAATTCCTTGTCCGGCAACTGCTGCATCACCGTGAACGGCAATTGGCAATACTTTCGAGAAATCGTCTGGAAAATATTTATCTTGTTTTGCTCTGGTAATTCCTTCAATTACAGCTCCAACAGTTTCCAAATGTGATGGATTTGGTGCTAAATTTAAGTTGATGTGTTTTCCAGTTCTTGTTTTTTTATCGGAAGTTAAACCCAAATGGTATTTTACATCGCCATCAAAATACTCTTGATCGTAATCTTTTCCATCAAATTCAGAGAAAATATCCTGAGTTGATTTTCCGAAAATATTCGCCAAAATATTCAAACGCCCACGATGTGCCATTCCCATTACGAATTGTTCCACGCCTTTTTCGGCAGCAGCTTCAATTAATGCGTCTAATCCTGCAATTATAGATTCTCCGCCTTCAAGTGAAAAACGTTTTTGACCTACATATTTGGTATGCAAGAAATTTTCGAATGAAACAGCTTCGTTTAATTTGGTTAAAATTACTTTCTTTTCATCAGATGTGAACGTTGGCGTATTGTCATTTAGGCCTAATTTATTTTGAATCCAATTAATTACTTCAGGTTTTCTGATATACATATATTCTACCCCGATAGATTGGCAGTAGATTTTATCCAAGTGAATTATAATATCTGATAAGCTACAAGGGTCTATATTAATCACTTTTGCAGCATCAAAAACAGTGTTTAAGTCGGATTGACTTAAGCCGTAATTTTCAATTTCTAAGGTTGGGGAATAGGTTCTTCTATCACGAACAGGATTTGTTTTGGTAAACAAATGTCCTCTTGTTCTATAGGCTTCAATTAGCTTAACAACTTGAAATTCTTTTTGCAGTTTTGCTGAAATTTCGCTATAATCTTGTCCTTCCGAAGAAGTTCCAAGAGTTACTTCGGTCGTGCTATCTCCATTAGAAGAACTAATTCCAAAGTCGAAACCTTGAAAAAAACTTCTCCACGATGGCTCCACGCTATCGGGATTTTCTAAATATTGATCGTATAGTTGCGCAAAAAAATCTGTGTGTGCTGCGTTTAAAAAGGAAAACCTATCCATAATTTTGTTGAATGTCCTGATTTGTAAAATTGTTACGCAAAAGTACAATAAATGAAATATAATATTAAATAATTTGAATACTTTTATGTTTTATTAATCAAAATTTTGAAATCAATGAGAAAATCGTACTTTTTAACAGTTTCAAAAATCAATTTGTCATTTTTATTAATTTTATTTTCAGGGGTACTATTCTCATAAAGTAAAGCTATTGCTTTAAAAACTAAATGGAGTACGTATGATTTCGTTGATAAATCCAATTCGGGCTATGGGTCAGAAAATGTGGTAGTGGGAGTTCGCTACAATGTGCTTTTCAAAGATACGGATTGGGTTTACTCGAGTGCATTGATACCATTTGTTAGGGTTTATTTTTAAAAAATCAGATGATTTATTAATTTAAAATTTGCATTTAAATAATATTAAGGGTGTAAATTCGTATAAAATATTTTTAAAATGAAAAAAGTACTATTTACCTTATTTTTTTTCCAATTTGTGGCTTTGTTTTCTCAAAATAATTTACTGCAATCGGGCCCGATGGTTGGCTATTGCGAAATGAAAGAAGCCATGATTTGGGTGCAATCAACCAAGGAAGTCAGTGTTAGAATAGATTATTTTGATATCAATAATCCAAAAGAAATTTTTTCATCGGCTACTCAAAAATCAGAAAGCAGTAACGGATTTACAAATCATATTGTTTTAAATAAATTACAACCAAGTAAACAATATCATTACGATGTTTTTTTTGATGAAAAAAAAATAGAATTGCCTTACGAAACTACTTTTTCATCAAAGAAAATATGGCTTTTTAGAGAAAATGCTCCAGATTTTACAGTAGCATTTGGAAGTTGTAACTATATCAATGAAATGGCACTTGACCGCCCTGGAAAAGGGTACGGAAGTGGTTATCAAATATTTGAAAGTATTAGTACTAAAAAACCTAATATCATGATTTGGGGGGGCGACAACATCTATTTACGTGATGCCGATTGGGATAGTAAAACAGGAATATATCACCGCTATACTCATACAAGATCAATCAAAGAAATACAGCCTTTATTAGCTTGTACACAAAATTTTGCTATTTGGGACGATCATGATTTTGGTCCAAATGATGGAGATCGAAGTTTTTATAATAAATATGAAACTCAAAATGCGTTTAAAGACTTTTGGGCTAACAAAACCTACGGAACAGATTCAAATCAAAAGGAAGGCATTTATTCTACTTTTAACTGGGGAGATGCGCAATTTTTCTTACTTGACAACCGGTTTTTTAAATCCCCAAATGACCGATTAACAGGAGAAAGAACCGTACTTGGAAACGCACAATTCGAATGGTTGATTGACGCTTTATCAAGTTCGAATGCTCCATTTAAAATTATTGTTATTGGAGGACAGGTTTTGAACACTGCAGCAAAATTCGAAAATTATGAAACCTATCCGAAAGAAAAACAAAAATTACTTTCTGAAATTGAAGCAAATAAAATTAAAGGAGTTTTATTTCTTAGCGGAGACCGACATTTTTCAGAATTATCAAAACTAAATCGCGAAAGCGCCTATCCTTTATACGACTGGACGGTTTCGCCATTAACCTCGGGAATCGGAAATTCTTACAAGGATGATGTCAATAAAAACAGAGTTGAAGGAAGTTTGTATGCTCAGAATAATTTCGGAACGCTCTCTTTTTCAGGAAACTCAGACAACCGTCAACTAAAATTAACCTTGTTTGATGTTCAAGGAACCGAAGTTTGGAATAAAGTAATTACCAAAAAGGAATTAGAATAATTTTATTATTATTGCAACCTAATATTCTTAACCCCCAAGTTTTCAAAGAAACGGATTGGGTTTACTTGAGTGCATTGATGCCATTTGTAAGAGATTGTTTTTGAACCAATTACAATATAGGTTGGGTTCAATCTTTGGGTTAGTATTAATTGATAAATTAAACCAAAAAAATAAAAAATATTATTTTTAAACATTTATTCAGCTATGAAAAAAACTATGCTTTTAAGTTTATTATTTTTTTTAATTTATGCTTGTAAAAGCGAAGGTAATGCTTGTAAATATTTAGAAAAAGATGATGTTTGTATCAAAATAATTAATAAAAGTGGAGAAGAAATTAAACATTTGTCAGTAAACTATGAAAGAGGCAAAAAAGAAATTTTTAATTTAAATAATAATGAAAAAGCATTTATTTCTATAAATTCTCCAGGAGAAGGTTCTTATATGTTGGTTGCCGTTTTTGAAAATGGCGATATTTTAAAATCAAAAGATACATACGTTGAAGCGGGTTATAAAATGACAGAAATTATACATCGAAAGAAAATTGAAACTAAAACCAATTTGATTTTAAGTGACTATCGCTAAGACATTAGAAAAATCTTAAATCGCAAATTCACTGGCGAACTGTTTAATGCTCTATTTTATTTGAATAAGTTTTACGTGAACTATTTTGATATAACGGGCAGTATTAAATATCACAGAAAAACAATTTATTGTTAAATTTCAAATTAAATTTGGCAGAATGAAATTTAGTTCGGTAGTTTGCATTTGAAATAAGAACAAAATGAAATTAATTATTTGCATGATGTGTTGTATGATGCCGGAAACTTCCGCAGAGATAGCTATTGTGTAATTTTAAATTCTTAAAATATATCAATTAAAGCCTCTGCAAATCGCAGAGGCTTTTTTTTACAATAAAATTAAAATACTAATAATGAAAAATTCAATTTCAAATAAAATGATGATGTGTTGTATGATGTGCTTCTGCGCACCAACCAAATATTGCCAAAAGCGAAAGAGAAACTCTTAATTATAGTTCAAACTATAAGCCCTTTTGGAACCAAACAAAAGGGCTTTTTTTATTTAAATCAATTAACAAGTAACAATTTAATTTAACAAATAACCATTAATTTAATTCAACATGAGCACACAAAAATTTGCAACAAACGCATTACACGCAGGACACGACGTTTCGAAACACGCAGGAACGAGAGCCGTGCCAATTTATCAAACTACATCCTATGTTTTCAACAACTCGGATCACGCTGCCAATTTATTTGGACTTGCAGAAGCAGGTTTCATTTACACCCGTTTGAACAATCCTACAAACGACATTTTAGAACAACGTTTAGCCGCATTAGAAGGCGGAATTGCAGCAGTTGTTACTGCTTCTGGAACATCGGCAATTGCGACAGCCTTACTGGTTTTGCTAAAATCGGGCGATCATATTGTGGCATCCAACAGCTTGTATGGCGGAACTTACAATTTATTGAAAGTGACTTTGCCACGATTAGGAATCACAACTACATTTGTAGACCCTTCAAATCCTAATAATTTTACAGCTGCTGCCAAAGAAAATACGAGAGTGTTTTTTGCAGAAACTTTGGGAAATCCAAAATTAGATGTACTTGATTTAAAGAAGATTTCGGCTGCTGCGAAAGCTTTCAAAGTTCCATTTATTGTTGATAATACTGTTCCTTCACCGTATTTATTGAACCCAATTCAATTTGGTGCTAACATTGTGATTCACTCTTTGACGAAATATATTTCTGGAAACGGAACCTCATTGGGAGGAGCAATTATTGACGCTGGAACTTTTGACTGGAGTAGCGGAAAATTCCCAGAATTTACAGAACCATCAGCGGGTTACCACGGATTAATCTATCACGAAGCTTTAGGAAATGCGGCATTTATAGCAAAAGTTAGAATTGAAGGGTTGCGCGATTACGGAGCTGCTTTGAGTCCGTTGAATGCGTTTCAAATTATTCAAGGATTAGAAACGTTACCTATTAGAGTTCAAAAACATAGCGAAAACGGATTGGCTTTAGCCCAATGGTTGGAGACGCAAGAGGAAGTGGCTTGGGTGAATTATCCTGGATTAAAATCGAGTAAATATTATGCTTTAGCGCAAGAATATTTGCCAAAAGGACAAAACGGAATTGTGACTTTCGGATTAAAAGGGGGTTTTGAAGCGGCAAAAAAAGTGGCAGATCAAACTAAATTATTCTCGTTGGTGGCGAATATTGGAGACACAAAATCATTGATTATTCACCCAACAAGCACCACGCACCAACAATTGTCTGAAGAAGAGCAAATTGCAACGGGCGTGACTAAAGATTTAATTCGTTTGTCTGTTGGAATTGAAGATATTGAAGATTTAAAAGCCGATTTGAAAGCCGTTTTTGAGAACATCGCTAAAACAGAATTAGTTTAACAAACTTGTTTTGCAAAATAAAAAGTAATAAATTTGTGCCTTTAAGTTCAGAAACGTATTGAAATGTTATAAAGAAAGGCGGAGGGATTAGACCCAACGAAGCCTTAGCAACCCTACAAACTTTTGTAGAAGGTGCTGCATTCTACCACTTTTAGTGGGCAGATAACAAAAAGATTCTTCTAGTTTTTCTAGCTTTTCTTTCTAATATTTCCAGGCACAAATCAAATAATCATTAAGATTTGAAATTGGAAAATAAATTAAAACATATTACATTACAGAATTTCACTACCGAAAACGGTGCTTTTTATGGCGTCATAAATTTGAGTTATCAAGTTTTTGGACTCCCAATAAATACGGCTCCAATCGTTTTGGTAAATCACGCACTAACAGGAAACTCACAAGTGGTTGGTGAAAAAGGATGGTGGAACGATTTAATTGGAGACAATAAAACAATCGATACTACTTTTTATACTGTTTTGGCTTTTAACATTCCTGGAAATGGATATGACGATAACTTTGACACACTCTTTTTAAACTACAAAGATTTTTCGGTTAAAGACTTTTCAGTTCTCTTTTGGGAAGGATTAAAAGTGCTTGAAATTGAGTCGCTTTTTGCGGTAATTGGTGGAAGTTTAGGCGGAGGAATTGCTTGGGAAATGGCAGCATTAGAACCTGCCAAAATTGATAATTTAATTCCAATTGCTACCGATTGGAAAGCTACCGATTGGGTAATTGCCAATGTTTTAGTTCAAGACCAAATTTTAAATAATTCGCAAAATCCTATTGCAGACGCCCGTTTGCACGCCATGCTTTTGTACAGAACGCCACAATCATTGAAATTAAAATTCAACCGAAAAGAAGCTGAAATAGCAAACAGTTTTCAAATAGAAAATTGGTTGAATCATCACGGAAAGAAATTGCAAAATAGGTTCCATCTTGCGTCTTACAAATTAATGAATCACTTGTTAAAAACAATCAATATTACTAAAAACAGAAGTGACTTTTTGACTGTTGCCAATTCAATTACGTCCAATATTCACATTATTTCTGTAGATACCGATTTGTTTTTTATACCAAGTGAAAACAGAGAAACATATGATGAACTAATTGTAACAAAAGAAAATGTCTTTTATCACGAAATTAAATCCATTCACGGACACGATGCTTTTTTGATAGAATTCGAACAATTATCAACTATTATTAGCCCTATTTTTAGCAAATAAAAATTATGTCAAAAATTAAAATAAATATCGTCCTTTTTGGTATCGGAAATGTTGGAAGTACTCTTATAAATCAAGTTTTAGAGAGTCAAAAATTCTTTCTGGAAAAGAAAAATATTGAACTGCGCTTTCCGGTAATTACAAATTCCACTCACGCTTTTTTTGAAAAAGAGGGTGAAATAAACTCGTGGGAAACCCATTTTTCAGAATTAGCTATTCCTTATAATATTGAAGACATTATTAGTTATGTGAAAAGAGAAGGTCTCGAAAACTTGATAGCTGTTGATGCTACGGCCAGTTCCAAGTTGGTAAAATCCTATATAAAATTAATTGAAAATGATTTTCATATCGTGTCCGCTAATAAAATTGCGAATACTTTAAATTTTAATTTTTATAAGGAATTGAGAGAAAAACTCAAGCAATATGACAAACACTATTTGTATGAAACAAATGTTGGAGCCGGACTTCCAATTATAAATACAGTTCGTGACTTGCATTTTTCGGGAGATCAAATAACCAAAATTAAAGGCGTTTTCTCAGGTTCGTTAAGTTATATTTTTAATAGATTTGCAAATGAAGAAGTCCTTTTTTCGGATATTCTTAAAGACGCTGAAAAATTAGGATATACAGAACCTGATTCTAGGGAAGATTTATCAGGAAATGATGTGGCTCGAAAATTATTAGTTTTGGCTAGAGAAATTGAATTGGATACGGAATTTTCAGATATTAATATCACTTCTTTGTTGCTGCCAAATTTAAATGAAACCCATTCCAAACCAGAATATGCAATACGTAAAAATTTATTTGACGAACCGTATCGAATTGCAAAAATAACTCAAATTGAAGGACATGTTTTGCGATATATTGGAGAATTAGACGTTGAAAACAATAAATTAGAAGTAAAATTAGTTTCTGTTCCAAGCAATTCGCCTTTAGGACAATTGAAAGGTGCGGATAGTTTGATTGAAATTTATTCAAAATCGTATGGTGAAAATCCAATTGTAATTCAAGGAGCAGGAGCTGGTAAAGAGGTTACGGCACGTGGCGTATTATCGGATATATTGCGACTTTCAGAAATAGAAATAAAACAATTAGTATGAAAATTACCTTAGACAGAGTAAACGACAATTATCATTTTGAGTTAAAAAACGAACGTGGACATATTGTTAATGTTGACAACAGAGCTGAATTTGGTGGTGATGATTTAGGCGCAAGCCCAATGGAATTAGTGTTAATGGGAGTTGCTGGTTGTAGTGCCATTGATATGATTTCTATTTTAAAAAAACAACGGCAGCAAATCAATTCCTTCAAAGCAGAGGTTGAAGGGCTTCGAGTTCAAATTGAAGATGCCAAACCTTTTAAAGAAATTACAGTTGTATTCTTTTTGGAAGGGCCAATCAATGAAGAAAAGACAGCTCGGGCAGCCCAACTTTCATTTGAAAAATATTGCTCTGTTTCTAAAACATTGGAACCAACAGCTACTGTTAATTATAAAGTGGTATTAAATGGAAACCCCATCCCCACCCCTTCACAAAGGGAAGGAAGTCAAGATAAATAATTAATAACAATCCACTTTCGGCTTCCTCTATTTTGGAGAGGGCTGGGGTGAGGAAAATAAAAAATAATGAAAGAATCTGAATTTGGTTTTGAAACCCAAGCCATCCGAACTCAATTAGAACGAACTCAATTTCAAGAACATTCCGTTCCTTTATACTTAACTTCTAGTTTTGTATTTGAAGACGCTGAGGACATGCGCGCCTCCTTTTCTGAGGAAAAAGACAGGAATATTTATAGCCGATTTAGTAATCCAAACACAACCGAATTTGTTGAAAAAATATGCAAAATGGAAGGTGCCGAAGCGGGTTATGCCTTTGCAACCGGAATGGCTGCTGTTTATTCTACTTTTGCTGCTTTGTTGAATTCGGGCGATCATATTGTTTCTGCTAGTAGTGTTTTTGGTTCTACCCATGCCCTTTTCACCAAGTATTTCCCGAAATGGAACATCCAGACTTCGTATTTCGATATTAATAAACCAGAAACTATTGAAAGTTATATTACTAAAAATACTAAAATTATTTACGCTGAATCGCCAACAAATCCTGCAGTTGATATTTTAGATTTGGAATATATAGGACAAATTGCTAAAAAACACAACCTGATTTTGATAATTGATAATTGTTTTGCAACGCCTTATATTCAAAATCCAATTCAATTTGGTGCTCATTTGGTAATCCATTCTGCAACAAAATTAATTGATGGTCAAGGCCGAGTTTTGGGCGGAGTAACTGTTGGACGTGAAGATTTAATCCGTGAAATTTATTTATTTTCTAGAAATACTGGCCCTGCTTTGTCTCCATTTAATGCTTGGGTTTTATCCAAAAGTCTTGAAACTTTAGCGGTTCGTCTTGAAAAACATTGCGAAAATGCATTGGCTGTTGCCGAATTTCTTGAAAAGCATCCCAATGTAAATCTGGTAAAATACCCGTTCTTGAAATCGCATCCACAGTATGAAATTGCCAAAAAACAAATGCGTTTGGGAGGAAATGTCGTAGCCTTTGAAATTAAAGGGGGTTTAGAAGCTGGGCGAAAATTTTTAGACAAAATAAAACTTTGCACTTTATCAGCAAATTTAGGTGATACCCGAACAATTGTAACTCATCCCGCATCTACTACGCACAGTAAATTGTCAGTTGAAGAACGTTTGGAAGTGAGTATAACAGACGGATTGGTTCGTGTTTCTGTAGGTTTAGAAACTGTAAAAGATATAATTGCCGATTTAGATCAAGCATTGTCTTAAAAATTTCACGATATTTGAATCTCTAATTCGAGATTAAAATCAATAATATGCTATCTAAAAAAACAAAATACGGAATTAAAGCACTGACTTTTTTGGCTCGTCAAGAAAATCAAAACCCTGTTCAAATTGCCGAAATTGCAAAAGCAGAGCATATTTCTGTGAAGTTTTTAGAGAGTATTTTATTGGTATTAAGACATTCTGGTTTTTTGGGTTCTAAAAAAGGAAAAGGCGGTGGTTACTATCTAATTAAAGACCCAAAAGATATAAATATGGCAACGGTCTATAGAATTTTAGAAGGGCCAATTGCTTTATTGCCGTGCGCTAGTCATAATTTTTATGAAAAATGTGATGATTGTATCGATGAAATTACCTGTTCTGTTAGAAGACTAATGATGGAAATTAGGGATAATACACTTATTATTTTGGAAAACAATTCACTTGCGGACATCGCTTTCTAAGAAAATTTTCCCACTTTTTATATGATTTTATTAAATAATAAATTACTTTTGCCGTTTATCCTACAAAACCTATAGGTTAATAGATTTAAAATATAGATAATTCAATTATGATTAAAAAATTTACTAAAAATTTCAATGATTCCGTGGGGGTAATGCAAAATAGTACTTTTGCCAAACAGCTTTGGATTGTTGTTCCAGTATTTTTACTAGTTGTATTATTGACAGTTTTGATATACAATTATTATGCTGATTTTACGTGGAATGGTTTTTTTGCGGGTTTTAACAAAGAATTTTTAATCTTTTTCGGAATAGGAATTATTGCCCAAATGGTTGATGGTACATTGGGAATGGGTTATGGAGCCACATCTACTTCATTTTTATTGGCTTACGGAATTCCTCCGGCAATCAGTAGTACTGGCGTTCACGTTTCTGAAATGTTTACAACGGGTGCGTCTGCAATCTCTCATCATAAATTTGGAAACATTAACAAAAAACTGGTAAGACATCTCTTAATTCCGGGAGTTTTAGGATCAATTACTGGAGCGTATTTACTTTCTGATATAATTGATGGTGATGTAATTAAACCTTTCATAGCAGGATATATGATTGTTTTAGCAATTATTATTATTAGGAAAGCATTACAAAACAATATTATAAAAAAGAGAACTAAACGACTTGGGATTTTGGCTGCTTTCGGAGGTTTTATGGATGCTGTTGGTGGTGGTGGATGGGGACCAATTGTGACTTCGACATTGCTAGGGCGTGGCAGAAATCCAAGATATACAATCGGTTCAGTAAATGCCGCAGAATTTGCAGTTTCCTTTGCTAGCGGTGTGACATTTATGCTTTTCGGAGGAATACAAGGTTGGCAAGTAATTATTGGGTTAATTATGGGCGGAGTGATTGCAGCTCCTTTTGCAGCAGTTTTAGTAATTAAAATTCAAAGAAAGCCGATGATGATTGCCGTTGGAATTTTAATTATTCTTTTGAGTTTACGAACCTTATCTAAATTATTATAATGAGTGCATTAGTTATAGCAAGTTTATTAGAAAAAACAAAGGATTTCTCGATCGAGGAGACGCTTGTTTTTTTGGCTAAGGAATATCCAAACCAAGTCGTTTTTTCAACTTCGTTTGGACAAGAAGATCAGGTAATTACTGACTTGATTGGTCAAAATCAATTGCCAATCACTGTTTTTACTTTAGATACAGGACGATTGTTTCAAGAAACCTACGATGTTTTTCATAAAACAATAAAAAAATACAAAACCGAAATTAAAACCTTTTTTCCTGAAGCTACAGCAGTGGAGAAATTATTGGAAACCAAAGGGCCAAATAGTTTCTACGATTCTGTCGAAAATAGAAAAGAATGTTGTTTCATTCGAAAAGTAGCGCCCTTGAATAAAGCCTTACAAGGTAATGCCATTTGGATAACCGGTTTAAGAGCAGAGCAATCTGAAAATAGAAGTGACTTGAATTTCTTTGAATACGATGCCCATTTTAATATTATCAAATACAATCCTTTATTGAAATGGACTTTAAAAGAAGTCGAAGAGTATTTAGAAAAAAATAATGTGCCGCAAAATGCACTTCACAAGCAAGGATTTGTAAGCATTGGTTGCGCGCCGTGTACCAGAGCAATTTCTCCTGACGAAGACATTAGAGCTGGAAGATGGTCGTGGGAATCGAGTCATAAAGAATGCGGTTTGCATAGCCCCCTAGCCCCCAAAGGGGGAATTAGTGAAGATGAAAATTATTAATTAACAAATAACTATCCCAACAGTTCCCCCTTCGGGGGTTAGGGGGCTTATATTATGAGTACACTATTAAAAACAAATGCTCTCGAAAGCGAAGCGATTTACATATTTAGAGAAGTAATTTCTCAATTTGATAAACCCGTTTTACTTTTCTCTGGAGGAAAAGATTCGATTACATTGGTGCGATTAGCACAAAAAGCATTCTTTCCTTCAAAAATTCCTTTCCCATTATTACACGTTGATACTGGACACAATTTTCCAGAAACAATCGCATTTAGAGATAAATTGGTTGCCGAATTAGGATTAGAATTAATCGTTAGAAATGTACAAGACGCTATTGACGAGGGAAAAGTGATTGAAGAATCCGGAAGATATTCCAGCCGAAATAGTTTGCAAACAACAACGCTTTTAGACGCCATCGAAGAATTTAAATTTGACGCTTGTATTGGTGGAGCGCGTAGAGACGAAGAAAAAGCTCGAGCCAAGGAACGAATTTTCTCCGTTCGAGATGATTTTGGTCAATGGGACGAAAAAAACCAACGTCCAGAATTGTTTGATTTATTGAACGGAAAAATTGAAAATGGTCAAAATGTTCGTGTTTTTCCTATTTCAAATTGGACTGAATTAGATGTTTGGAGTTATATCGAACAAGAAGAAATCGAAATTCCTTCCATTTATTTTTCACATAAACGTAAAACATTCTTGCGTGACGGATTAATTTGGTCGCACTCACCATTTGTTTTTCAAGATGAAGAAGAAGAAAGCGAAGAAAGAATCGTGCGTTTTAGAACGGTTGGCGATATGAGTTGTACTGCCGCAGTTGAATCGTATGCTGCTACAATTGCTGAAGTAGTTGGCGAAATCAGAACTTCTACAATTTCAGAAAGAGGCGCAAGAATAGATGACAAACGTTCCGAAGCTGCGATGGAAAAGAGAAAACAACAAGGATATTTTTAAGCCCCCTAACCCCCAAAGGGGGAATTAAGGAGCAACAAAAAAATAAACAAAATATTAATTTAAAAATCAAAACTCAGCTCCCTCCCTCATGGGGAGGGCCTGGGGAGGGGCTTATGGAAGTTTTAAAAATAGCAACAGCAGGAAGTGTTGATGACGGAAAAAGTACATTAATCGGAAGATTGTTGTATGACACACAATCGTTAACTACAGATAAATTAGAAGCAATTGAAAAAAGCAGCAAGCAAAAAGGATACGATTATCTTGATTTTTCTTTGGCTACCGATGGATTAGTCGCCGAACGCGAACAAGGAATCACCATTGATGTTGCGCATATTTATTTTTCGACTGCCAAGAAAAGTTACATCATTGCCGATACGCCCGGTCACGTTGAATATACCAGAAATATGGTGACCGGAGCATCGACTTCGCAAGTTTCCATCATTTTGATAGACGCACGTAAAGGGGTTATTGAGCAAACGTACCGTCACTTTTTCATCAATAATTTATTGCGTGTAAAAGAAGTGATTGTAGCCGTAAACAAGATGGATTTAGTGGATTATTCAGAGGAAGTGTACAACAAAATCAAAGCTGATTTTCAAGCCTTGAATGCTAAAAGCACTTTCAAAGAGCAAAACGTGAGCTACATTCCGTTGAGTGCTTTAACGGGTGACAATGTGGTAGATTCTTTAGGCGCTATGCCTTGGTACACAGGACAAACCATTCTACAGCATTTGGAAGCCTTGGAACCCGCAGATGTATATGAAAAAGGCAAAGCACGTTTCCCAGTTCAAACGGTAATTCGACCAAAAACAGAGCAATACCATGATTTTAGAGGGTATGCTGGGAAATTATATGGGAATAGTATTAAAGTTGGTGATGCGGTTACCGTACTTCCTTCTTTGACTGAATCAATTGTGACCAACATCCACTTTTTTGACCAACAATTTGACGAAGCAACTGCGGGTTCTTCAATAACCATCGAATTAGAAAATGACATCAATGTGACTAGAGGCGATATGATTGTAAAATCAAACGAATTGCCAAAAGTCGAGAAAGACATCAACACCACAGTTTGTTGGATGGACAGTAAAAAATTAGTTCCAGGAGCAAAATATTTTGTGCAGCATAACACCAACAGAGTTTTGGCGAAAATCGACAGCGTAAAAAATGTTATTGCAACTGATTTTTCAGGATCCAATGAAGCGTCGCAATTAGCCATAAACGAAATTGGGGAAGTGAACATCAAATTGAGCAAAGCCATTTATTTTGATACCTATAATGACAATAAATCAAATGGGGCTTTTATATTAATAGATGCGGCGACAAACACGACGGCGGGGGTAGGATTTATTAGATAAGCCCCCTAGCCCCCGAAGGGGGAATTATTACAAAATATTATGAAAACAAATTATTAATTAAATACTAAACTCAGCTCCCTCCCCTTTGGGGAGGGCTGGGGAGGGGCTTATGGAAAGTTTTAGAACAGAAATTGAAAATCCGATTGTCCAAAAAGACATTATCGATTTAGAAAGAAAAATTGCTTTATTTCGCGACGGAAAAATTGACGATGAACGTTTTCGCAGTCTTCGGTTGGCTAGAGGAGTTTATGGTCAGCGTCAGGAAGGCGTTCAAATGATTCGCATCAAATTGCCTTTCGGAAAAGTAAGCGGCGAACAATTGCACCGAATATGTATCGTATCAGATGAATATTCTACGGGACGTTTGCACATTACAACACGTCAGGATATTCAAATTCACTACGTAAGTTTAGATAGAACTCCGCAACTTTGGGCTGAATTAGAAAAAGATGATGTGACCCTTCGTGAGGCCTGTGGCAATACAGTCCGAAATATAACTGCCAGTGAAAATGCAGGAATTGATATCGATGAGCCTTTTGATGTATCTCCTTATGCTCACGCTTTGTTTGAGTTTTTATTGCGAAATCCTGTCAACCAGGAAATGGGTAGAAAAGTAAAGATTTCCTTTTCTTCGTCCGATAAAGATACCGCTTTGAGTTATTTGCACGATTTGGGATTTATTCCAAAAATTGTAAATGGCGAAAAAGGATTCAAAGTAATGCTTGGCGGAGGATTAGGTTCGCAACCGCACCACGCCGAATTGCTTTCTGAATTTGTTCCAGCAAACCAAATTATACCAACAACCGAAGGAGTATTGCGAATTTTTGACCGCTTTGGCGAAAGGGCCAAACGTTTGAAAGCACGAATGAAATTCTTAATCAAAGATATTGGCAGAGACGAGTTCTTGCGATTAGTCGAAGAAGAGAAAAAAGCGCTATCGTATCCAACGGTTGAAATAGACACTACTGCTTTTGAAAGCCCAATTCCTGAGCCTTTATTGGCAGCGCCAAATGTAGAAATAGAAGATAGTGCCGCTTTCGAAGTTTGGAAAAAATCGAATGTGATTCAACAAAAACAAGTTGGATATGTAGCCATTGGAATCAAAGTGGCATTAGGCGATTTTTATACGGACAAAGCGAGATTATTAGCAGATTTAATCAAGAATTATGCTGCCAATGAATTGCGTTTTTCATTGCGACAAAACATTCTGATTCGTCACGTTAAGGAAGAAAATCTGCCTTTTTTCTATTTAGAATTAGCCAAATTAGATTTTGTAACCTTAGGATACGACAGCACTGCTGATATCACAGCTTGTCCAGGAACCGACACTTGTAATCTAGGAATTGCGAGCAGCACTGGTATTGCAACAGAACTAGAACGTGTATTAGCAACAGAATATCCACAATACAGCAACAATCAAGGAATCACCATTAAAATCAGTGGTTGTATGAACGCTTGTGGACAACACAATATGGCTGAAATTGGTTTTCAAGGCATGTCCATCAACGCGGGAAAATTAGTGGCTCCAGCATTACAAGTTTTATTAGGTGGAGGAAATTTAGGGAATGGCCAAGGTCGTTTTTCTGATAAAGTGATCAAGATTCCAAGTCGCCGTGGACCAGAAGCGTTGCGTTTTCTTTTAAATGATTTTGAAGCTAATGCCAACGGATTATCTTTCTTAGGGTATTATGATGCCAAGGGCGAAAATTATTTCTTCGAATTATTAAAACCACTTGCTAATATTACGAATCTTACCGAAGCTGATTTTATAGATTGGGGAAATGCCGACAACTATGTAAAAGCAATTGGAGTAGGAGAATGTGCTGGTGTTGTTATTGATTTAGTGGCTACTTTGATTTTTGAAGCCAAAGACAAATTAACTTTTGCACAAGAAGCTTTTGATGATAAAAAATGGTCGGATGCTATTTATCTTGCTTACGCAGGTTTTGTAAATGGAGCTAAAGCAATTTTACTCGCTGAAAACCAAAAAACAAATCACCACGCTGGAATCATCGATTTATTCGATACTGTTTTTATCGAAACTAAAAAAATAGAATTGAGTTCAAGCCTAAAAGACTTGGTATATCAAATTAATAAAAACGAACCTTCTGAAGCTTTTGCAAAACAATATATTCAAGAAGCCGCTTTATTTTTTCAAACAATTGAAACCTATAGAGACAAAGATTTAGCTAATGCATAAAACGATAAATCCAAAAGTAACCTTAGTTGGAGCAGGTCCTGGCGACCCAGATTTACTAACTATTAAAGGAGCAAAAGCACTTGCTGAGGCAAATGTAGTTTTGTATGATGCCTTGGCAAACGAAGAAATTCTGACGTATGCCCCAAAAAAATCCATAAAAATATTTGTGGGTAAAAGAAAGGGTTGTCACGAATATACGCAAGATCAAATCAATCAATTGATTGTTGACAATGCGCTTACTTACGGAAATGTGATACGTTTAAAAGGAGGAGATTCTTTTATTTTTGGACGCGGAAGCGAAGAAATCGAATACATTGAAAGTTTTGGTATTCCAACATTTGTTGTACCAGGAATTTCATCCTCGATTGCGGTGCCAGCAAATCAAGGGATTTCTTTGACAAAACGAGGAGTTTCTGAAAGTTTTTGGGTAATAACTGGTACAACTTCCGACAGGAAATTATCAAAAGATGTAGCTCTTGCAGCTCAATCATCGGCAACGGTTGTAATTTTAATGGGAATGAGCAAATTAGCGCAAATCGTGTCTTTATTTCAAAATGAATCCAAAGGAGAAACAGCGGTAGCAATCATTCAAAATGGAACGATGCCAAATGAAAAAATTGGTATTGGAACCATAAATACTATTTCGAAAGTGGTAAAAGACAATCAATTAAGTTCGCCAGCCATCATTGTAATTGGCGAAGTGGTGAGAGAAAGTAATACGTTAAAAGGATTTTACGAAGAATTTGTGTCTAATAAAATTTGTGCAAGGGAATAATCCCCACCCCAGCCTTCCCCGAAGGAGTGGGAGATAGGAAAGGAAAAAATAGAACAAATTTCAACAGATATCCTTAGATTGGAACAATAAAATGAAGAAAAACGATTCATATTCTACTATTCAAGACTCGGCTCCACATCAGGGCGTGGTAGGTGAAAGGAATGAATTATATCCTATATTTTTAAAACTTCACAACCTCAATGTTCTGATTGTAGGTGGAGGAAACGTGGGGTTAGAAAAATTATCGTTCTTATTAAAATCGAGTCCAAATGCCAATGTTGAGGTGGTTGCGCCGAGATTTCTACCTGAATTAGAAGCTTTGTCGCAAAAACATCCTTCGGTACAATTGACTTATAAAAAATTCAATCGGTGGATGCTTCGCAAAAGACATATGGTTATTGCTTGTACCGATGATTTAGCGGTAAACAAACGCGTTTATGATTTGTCAAGAAAAAGATATTTGATTTGTAA